>NZ_JADBTB010000054.1:0-58835 GCF_020246405.1 Microcystis sp. M083S1 | reverse complement strand
GTTTTTTTGACAAAAAGCACAAAGTATGATAGGAACCCAAGGTATTTCTGGTTGCGAGTAATTATTGTAGAGAAGGGAGATGGGAGGGGGGTGTGGGGTGTGGGGTGTGGGGTGTGGGGGGTGGGGTGTGGGGTGTGGGGTGTGGGGTGTGGGGTGGGGGGTGTGGGGTGTGGGGTGTTTTCTCAGTGAACTGATAACTGATAACTGATAACTGACTTCTAACCCCATGTTGGCCAAAGATAAGCAAAAATTATTTATTGACTCCACAAACTTGAGAATATTTAAATTAACATTCCGCAATATTTACAAATTCTTAAGAATTAATTGAGAAAGATTTTTATTTAACAACGATGTTATCATGGTTACAGCGATTTTGCTGAATTTCATAATGGGTTATTCTGTGCTTTTTTGGGCAGCAATGGTTGAAACCCTTGCCACATCTACAAGGTAATCCTAATTAAGACGGGTAAATTAGTCAATTTCACGCATAACGATGATCTTTTTTTTGTGTAGTTTTATTGCAAAAAAAAAGTTTTTTTGACAAAAAGCACAAAGTATGATGAAGACGCTGGTGTATTTCTGGCTGCCAGTAATTATTGCAGAGTTAGGTCAAAATCAGGGGATTTCCTGTTTCCAAGTCAAGAAATACAGAAAAGCAGCAATTCGATCGAGAAATCGATAAAAACAGCCTAGACTAGAAAAAGAATCCTCTATCCTGACAGCTATCCTGTGGAGATTACTTTTTTAGGAACCAGTTCTGGGGTTCCCACTCGTTCCCGCAATGTCTCTAGTATCGCCCTTCGTTTGCCGCAACGGGCGGAAATATGGCTGTTTGACTGTGGAGAAGGAACTCAACACCAGTTACTGCGTAGCGACCTAAAAAGTTCCCAAATTCGACGCATTTTTATCACCCATATGCACGGCGATCATATCTTTGGTTTAATGGGACTGTTAGCCAGTATCGGATTAGCCGGTTCTGCTCAGGATATTGATATCTACGGACCACCCGGACTAGGGGACTATCTGCGTGCTTGTGCTAAGTATTCCTATACTAATTTAGCCAATCGGGTGCGTGTCCATCCCGTTTCCCCCGGCATACTCTACGAAGATGAAGAATTTACCGTCTCCTGTCAGCTATTAAAACATCGTATTCCCGCCCACGGTTATCGCATCGCCGAAAAAGACCGTCCTGGACGTTTTGATGTGGAAAAAGCCAACGCTTTAGGTATTCCCCCCGGACCAATTTACGGCAAGCTGAAAAAAGGGGAAACTGTCACCCTCCCCGATGGCAGAAAAATTCGCGGTCAGTCCCTCTGCGGAGAAACGGAAATCGGCCGTAAAATTGCCTATTGTACTGATACTATTTTCTGTGAAGGCTCGATCGAATTGGCACAGAATGCAGATGTGCTAATTCATGAGGCGACTTTTGCACACCAAGATGCCGGGTTAGCCTTTGAAAGTGTTCATTCCACTTCGACGATGGCAGCCCAGGTGGCCTTGGCAGCCCGGGTAAAATTGTTATTAATGACCCATTTTAGTCCCCGTTATCTACCGGGTAATTCTCTGGATATTTCCAATCTGTTAGAGGAAGCGCGGGCGATTTTTCCTAACACTAAATTAGCCTACGATTTCCTCACCTACGAAGTCCCTCGCAACCGTCAAGAAATGGCCTTAGGAGTTAAATAATTATGCCAGCAGCAGTAGAAGAAAAAAGCATGGTTCCCACGGTTTTAGTGGGTATTGGTGGCACGGGTAACGAAATTTTATCGCGCTTGCGTCGTCTAATCGAGGAAAGTTATGGCAGTTTGAGCAATTTTCCGATTGTCAGTTTTTTGGTGGTTGACACGGATAAGGATTATAAAATCAGTAATCCTGAAGCTGCTGGCAGTGCTTTTAAAGATAACGAAAAACACTGGGCCCGGGTGAGTGGAAAACAGGTACAGGAGATGGTATCTGACATGGATAGATATCCCTGGATTAATAGTTGGTTTCCCCCGGAATTAGAGAGAAATATTACTTCCCTGGAAGCGGGAGCGGGACAAATTCGCGCCTGTGGCCGTTTTGCTTTATTTTGCAATTATCATGAGATCCAAAGAAAATTTCTGGATGCGGTGAGACGGGTAAAGGGACAAGAAAACTTTATGCTCGATCGCTATGGAATTAAAGTTAATAATACTGCTATTAATGTCTTTACTACGGGGTCTTTAAACGGTGGTACAGGTAGCGGAATGTTAATCGATCTAGGCTACTGTATTCGTAATTGGTTACGCGGGGAAAGTAGTCCTTTGAGTACGGCAATTGTTCCCACTCCTGAAGCATTTGCGGGGATTAGTGTCGGCGATCGAGTTTTGGCTAATGGTTACGCTGCCCTGATGGAATTAAATTACTTTTCTGACTACAGAACCGAATACCATCAACAGTTTAGCAGCGGTTTGGTCGATGAAGTTGTTAGTAAGTTACCCCCCTTTGATTTTACATATTTAGTGGGGACAAAAAACGGCGAAGGGGATTTTAAACTCGGTCAAATTCGGGAAATGATCGCCCAAAATATTTTCCTAGATATGACCTCTGATTTTGCCCCCCATAAGCGTTCCATTAGAGATAATATTAAGGGTTCTTGGGCGCAAGCTGACCCCGGAGGTCGCGGTTATCCTAAGCAATTTATGAGTTTTGGGCTATCAACTATTGAAATTCCTATTGCCCAAATTCGTGCCTCCTTATCGGAACGTTTAGCCAAAGATTTAATTAATTGGTGGCTGAATGATGCCGTGATTTTACCCGCTCAAATGTTGGACTTAGTAAGAGGTGATATCCTCAAAAGAATGCGCTTGAGCGAAGGGGAATTAATTATGGATTTATGTGCCGACAAGGATCGCTCTTTAATTGCCATAATCTCCCAATGGATTAACGAAACTCGTCAGGAAATCAATCAAGATAATTGGCTATCTTGTACCAAACAGGGTGTTAATATTTTAGGCAATGAACAGGGAAAAATTCTCCAATTTATTAATGATTATTTAACGCCAAGAGTCGAGGAATTTAAACGCAATCATTTACTAGAATTGAGTCCCGATGAACGGCTGCACGGCGATTACCTGAAAAAGATTTATAATAACCGGGATGAAATTATTCAACGGGGTAAAAAGTCTCTAGAAATGGAGTTTTATAATATCCTTGAGGATCGGAACCGTGGGGTAAAATTTGCCGAGAGTTTTATTGTTTCAGTACGACAAATCTTCACCGACATAGCAGAAAAATTCCGTCGCGATCAAGAACAGGTTTGGAGTCAAAATGAAAGTAAACGTCAACGAGAATATGATACAGCTTTAGCAGAAATTAATGATCTGAAAGATAAACTTCATATCTCGAAAAAAGATAAGATGGAAGAATATTGTGAACAAGCTTTAACGGGATTGGAAGGCCATTTAATGGCCAATATTCAACGAAAAACCAGAGGTGCAGGAGTAGAGGTTATTAATCGTTTACTGGAACATCTTAATCAATTAGAAAGCCGGTTTAATCGCTTTCGTCAGAAATTAATTCAAAGTCGCGATCTATTTAATCTCCAGTCTAATCAACAGATTGATAGTGCCGATGCTTTGTTAATTAATGGGATTAAAATATTTGACAGACAAGAATTAAATAGTCTTTATCAAGACTTGATCGAACAATTTGCCTCGGGGATTGCCGGTAACAAAAATGCCTACGATACAGGTATGGATAACCTTTGTTTACCCCTCTCAGAAGAGATTTTAAAGCAATCTAGCCCCCTCTGGAAAGAAACGCGCCGCGCTGATGAAAATATGCGTTTATTTGACATCACCGAGATTGCCGATATTCGTCAAGGAGATTTTCAACAAGTTATCATAAACCAAGCTAATCAATTACTACAAAATGCCCCCGTTAGTAGTCGAATTCAGCAGGAATTAGCCGCTTGTGATCGCTTGTTAAAAATTTATAACAACGATGCCGATATTATCAATAATCTTCGCATTGCCTACCAAAAATCGCGACCCCTAATTATGCTCAATCCTGCGGTTTTGCGGGGAAAAGATGCGGGTTTTACGCCCCAATTAAATCAAAATGTTGCCCTGATTGGGGGAAGAAATACCAATAACCCTGCAGCCCAAAAAATTATTCCGAAACTGCGGGAATTTATCCCCAACGAAGACGACATTAAACCCTTGGCAGAAGTGGAAAAACATCGTCTTGTCTTCGTGCAGGAAATTGGCGGTTTTTCCCTACGCTGTCTCGAGGGAATGCGAGAACTGCGGCAATCCTATCAGGACTGGAAAGGAGAATTTATTCTCGCTAAACGCGCCCAACAAATGGGAGAAAATCGCGATTTACCCATCCCCGTGCATATCCAAAAGGAACCTCCTTTCTGGGATGTTTTTCCCGAAGATCCGAGTATTTATCAATTGGTGGTGACAGCCCGGGCTTTAAAAGTGCTTTTTCCAGAAGTCAATCGAGTCACTAATGAGAAAACAATTCGCTATGAAATTAAAACCGCAACGGGATTAAAAAAAGTCGATATCGCTACCAGTTGGGAAGATGCGGTACAGGTGTTAGAAGTAAAAGCTTGTCGCGAAGATAAGGAAAAAATTCAAAGTCAGGTGACAGCTAAGTTACAGGCTGCAGCCACTCCCGAGAAAAAACAAGCTTTGTATCGGACTTTCATTGAATATTTACAACAACGTTCCGAGGAATTAACAGGAGGAAAAGATAATACAGAATATAAACGGGAAGATGCAATTATTTTGCAGTTAATCCATAACTATAAGTTGGATAGCGGTGGAGAAATTCCTCTTTCTCCGGTGACGGAAGTGGCTAACCCAGCTTTAATTATCTGCGGTAATTGTGGACACAAAAATCCGCCCTCGTCTAATTTTTGTTCTAAGTGTGGGGCAAAATTAGTTAAGTAGAAATTAGATTTTGGGTTTGATCCCCCCTGCCCCCCTTGATAAGGGGGGTGCCGATAGGCGGGGGGATCTACCTTGATAAGGGGGGTGCCGATAGGCGGGGGGATCTACCTTGATAAGGGGGGTGCCGATAGGCGGGGGGATCTACCTTGATAAGGGGGGTGCCGATAGGCGGGGGGATCCGCCTTGATAAGGGGGGTGCCGATAGGCGGGGGGATCTACCTTGATAAGGGGGGTGCCGATAGGCGGGGGGATCTACCTTGATAAGGGGTGAATCTGACAATGTTTAACACCTACCTAATTTAACAGAAAAAGTGAGGATGTTAGTCCAGCTAACACCCCCAAAATGAAAATTTTCGGGAAAAATTGCCTAATAGCGAAAAAACTGGATTATAATAGGGTCTTTACTCAAGATTTTTGCTAACCGCTAACTGCCATAAAACCCAATCAAGACCCCTGTTTATCGAGAGAAAAACCAATGGTAGCCACTTTAAAAGGACGAGATGTTTTAAGAATAACCGACATGAGTAGCGAAGAAATCAGCGCCCTACTCAATCTATCGGCACAGCTTAAAGCTGGTAATCTTAACCCTAGCTGCAAAAAAGTCTTGGGATTGCTATTTTATAAAGCTTCCACCAGGACGCGGGTTTCCTTTACCGTCGCCATGTACCAGTTAGGGGGACAGGTGATCGATCTTAACCCCAGTGTAACCCAAGTGGGGCGAGGGGAACCCTTAGCCGATACAGCCCGGGTACTCGATCGCTATCTCGATATTCTCGCGGTTCGCACCTTTAAACAAGAGGATTTAGAAGCTTTTGCCAATTACTCGCGCATCCCGATTATCAACGCTTTAACGGATTTAGAACATCCCTGCCAGATATTAGCCGATTTACAGACTATCCAAGAGACTTTTCAGACTTTAAGGGGAATTAACCTCACCTATGTGGGGGATGGTAATAATGTCGCTAATTCTCTCCTCTTGGGTGGTGCTTTGATGGGGTTAAATGTGCGGGTTGCCTCCCCCGCAAACTATCAACCGGATGGGGAAATTGTCGCCAGCGCCCAGGCTATTGGCGAGAAAACCGGTAGTAAAATCTTAATTACCGACGATCCCGTTACTGCTGTAAAAGACTCTCAGGTGGTTTATACTGATGTCTGGGCGAGTATGGGACAGGAAAGCCTCGCTGATGCCCGAATTCCCGTTTTTCAGCCCTACCAAGTCAATGAACAGCTAATGAGTCACGCTGACAAAGACGCGATTATTCTCCATTGTTTACCTGCTCACCGGGGCGAAGAAATTACCGACGGGGCGATCGAGGGTGTACAATCAAAAGTCTGGGAACAAGCGGAAAATCGGATGCACGCCCAAAAAGCTTTAATGGTGAGTTTATTGGGATTAATCTAGCTCCCGATGCTCAGTTACTAAAATAATTATTAAACTCGATCATCAATCATCCTAAGACCTGTCCGACACCAGAAGTTAACGCTAGGATTGATGGTAAGAGCAATAATCAGGGCAGCCTCCACACCTAACTATATGTCAGACACCTCCGCCGTTAAAAAATATCTCGCCCATTGGTTTCAATTGGGAAAAAAAGTTATTTGTCCCAAAAACCAAGCTATGCTATTTCCGCTGCCAATTTTCAATGCTGATCGCTATTCGTCGGAGTTTGAGGATTGTTGGCAAAAAATGCTTGATCCTCAAAGTGGCGATTGTTACCTAGAAGGTACTCAACAAACTATCCAAGACTTACTTTCCCCTCAATGGGAATTTCATCCCTGCGCTCGTTGTACTATACCTGTACCAATTGAAGTGATGGGACAATCGGGTTTATCCTGTCCTTGCCATGATTTGAGTAATTGGCCCAATTTAGAATTACCCCTACCCCATTTACCCGTCAATAGTCAAGAAAATCTCGATCGCATCCGGCAAAGATTGCTAAAAAATTCTCCCTCACATTAACCGGACAAAAAGAGACGTTAGGGGTAACGTCTCGACAAAAGGGTTGAGATTTAACGATTTCTGCCAAAAAGATTGACTAAATCCCGCAATCTCTCGCTATATTCTCCGGTTAAAGCTTCCTGACGATAGCGCCATGACCAATTCCCTTCTGCGACACTGGGGGTATTCATACGCGCATCGGATCCTAAACTTAACACATCCTGTAACGGTACGATCGCCTGATTAGCCACGGAACTATAGGCCAGTCGAATCAGATCCCAAGCCACTCCCTGACCACTGGGAGCGCCAAGATATTGATAAAGTCGCGCTTTTTCGTAGTCGTTGGCGTTATCCTGAAACCAGCCCACAGTAGTATTATTATCGTGAGTGCCGGTATAAATCACACAGTTGCGTTCGACGTTGAAAGGAAGATAGGGATTACCCGCATCACCCCCAAAAGCGAAGTGGAGAATCTTCATCCCAGGGAAGGCAAAGTGATCGCGAAAATCTAAGACTGCTTGGTCAATATCGCCCAAATCTTCGGCAATAATCGGCAATTTACCTAAACGAGCGCCAATAGTATTAAAGAGATCATAACCCGGGGCCTTGAGCCAATGACCATTAATAGCATTTTCCTGGCCAAAAGCCACCGCCCAATAGGCCTCTAATCCGCGAAAATGATCGATACGGATGATATCGACTAGGGAAAGAACCGCTTTTAAACGGCGTACCCACCAGTCAAAGCCCGTATTTTTGAGATAATCCCAGTTATAAAGAGGATTTCCCCATAATTGCCCCGTTTCTGAGAAATAATCTGGGGGAACCCCGGCCACTTCCAAGGGATTACCGGTTTGCGGATCTAGTCGGAAAACCTGCGGATTTGCCCAAACATCGGCACTATTATGGGAGACATAAATGGGGATATCACCGATAATCTCGATACCGAGGGAGTTAGCATAGCGTTTTAGGGCTAACCACTGCTCAAAAAACTCAAATTGCAGGAATTTGTGCAGAAAAATCTCCTCTTGTAACTCCTGTTTCGGTGTTTCCAACGCTCCCCAATGACGTTCGCGAATTTCTGTCGGCCATTCCATCCATGCTTTACCCTGGTAAGCGTGGGATAGGGCCATAAAGAGGGCATAATCCTCTAACCAATCGGCATTACCAGCACAAAAGCCGGCAAACTGTTTGTAAAGAATTGTGTCAGAACCCTTGACAAAATTGCTCGCCGCCTTTCTAAGTAGGGGAATTTTCCAAGCGATCAATTTATCAAAATCCACTTGATCGAGGGGAAAATCGGGAATATCCTCGAAATCTGCCTCACTAAGCAGGTTTTTCTCCCGAAGAAGATCGAGACTAATCAGGAGATGATTGCCGGCAATGGCACTAAAACTCATGTAGGGAGAGTTACCGTACCCTGTGGGGCCTAAAGGGAGAATTTGCCAGAGTTTTTGACCACTTTGAGCCAAAAAATCGATAAATTGATAGGCTTCCCTACCTAGTTCTCCAATCCCGTAACGGCCGGGGTGACTGGTGGGATGAAGCAAAATACCGCTAGAACGGCTAAAAGCCATGAAAAAACCCCCTTATCAATGATTCGGTTAGCAGTTATTAAGTGTTTAAAGCTGAATGCTCACTGCTATCTCCAAGCTAACCCGATCTCGATCGATAACGGCAATACTTAACAACTTTATTAGACCTATAGTAGGTAGGCGCAATTAAAGTTATGGAATCCTCTTCGGGTTTCGGCTTCGGCACGAGGGACGATCTGCCGTCCGCTCTCTCCCGCGTAGGTTAGGATACGACTTTGAACCCTTCTGCTCTCTGTTGGTTTAGGCATGAGATAAATACGCTCTACTTAGGGTTTGCTGAAAAAGTTTTTCCTGGGGGCAGGGTGTGGGGTGTGGGGTGTGGGGTGTGGGGTTTTACCAGTTTTGAGGTGGCCAATTACCTAATTTTCAGGGAAAAAGTGCCTAAATTTCCCCCCGATCACTCCCAGATCCAGTACTTTTTGATTGACAAAAGGTCTAAAAGTCTTACCCAACAAGGTTTTTAGATTTATTCAGCAGACCCTACTTAGATTTTTTTGTATTGGCGAGTGGTTCGGTAAGTCTGATGAGGATCGTTCAATTTTTCTGGGTTTGTATATTCAAGCTCTCCCTCCTGGATCAAAGGTTTAATATGCTCGCATAGTAGATGTTTCCTGCTTCGTTGTAGTAACGATGCTAGTTCGCTTGATGAGCGATCTTTGATTTCACATAAGTCAAGAATTAATTCTCTTATTTCTTTCGTGCCGGGTCGCTTCCCTAAGCTCGCTAACCGTTCCTTTAAAGATTCCGATTCAACAACAGCGAATAGATCAAGCTCAAGTTGTCTAGACGCAAATGTACTACTGTCTGGATTAGAGATGTCCAGCTGTCCAGATAAGCTTTCCGCTCCCTCTGTACTACTGTCTGGATTAGAGGTGTCCTGCTGTCCAGATAAGCTTTCCGCTCCCTCTGTACTACTGTCTGGATTAGAGGTGTCCTGCTGTCTGGATAAGCTATGATCTCTCGCGTTACTTTCCGGATTAGAGTCTTTGTCTTGATCGGGCCGAGCGGACTGAGCGCCTGAAGCCAGAGTGTAACAAGTAGCCGAGCCTTTACCCTGCTGTTCGAGTAATCCAGCGTCCCGTAAGCGTCTTAGATGTTGACTGGCGGTGAGAGTATCAACATCGTTAGTAACACGGTAAATTAAGTTATTAATCATTCCCACTTGTCTTAATACGACAAGTGCTTTTGTTTCATCTGGACTTAATGTGTGATTTTTAAATTTTGTCAGCCATTGAATATCCTCGTCATCGAGAAGATGATGGGTAAAAAGAGTGACGCAAAAATAATCTCTATCTCGGTTGGAAACGAATAGAGGTAGAGTCAGATTAGCTTCTAACATTTTGTCTAACATAATTTTACCACCCGATCCTTTGGTTTCCGCCATATTCACTTCATGGAGAACTGTGGCAATTTTTTCGTTACGAGTTTTTGAAGTCGGTTGATCGAATTCATCTGTAGGTTTGAGAGAATAGCCCGGATTATGAATCTCTAAACGATCGGAGAAACGGATAATTTGAACGGGACTTCGCTCTCGATAATTGCGGTGCATGACGGCATTCACAATTGCCTCCCGAATTACTCTACGAGGGATGATAGGGATTTCTCTTCTGTGAATACCGTTTTCGTCAAGACTGAAAGCTTTGGGCAGATCGTTGAGTACCAGGGTGATTAGTCTAGGAATCGCTAACAGTAGAGGTTCCCGGACTTCAACGACTTGAAAACGCTTATCGGGATCGGCGACCCATTCTTTCCCTTCTACAAGAATGTAGTCGATACGGTGCATGGGGCAATGGCGACGTAGAGTGATCGCATTTCCAAATAGAATTAAGCCAGCAAAGGTAAGGCAGTATTCTCCTTTTTGGGTAGGATGTTTAACGATCGCGTTCAGAGAGTATAACAATTCCCGATCATCATAATTGAGTTCGCTCGCATCAGGATTAAAAGCTTTTCTCTCTCTACGGTAAGCGGCGATCGCGTCCAGGTCTAGATCGTCTAGAGTAGCATCGGGAAAGGGAGTAGCGTCGTAGCTTTGGGAGTTACGCTCCCGATAGAAAAGTTCGATATCTGTTTCGGTTAGTCTCTGATCGGTGGAGGCGATCCGTCTAAACCCGCCCTTTGAGATTCCTCTACTGGTAATATAAACGGGTTTTTCCGAGGGCTGGGCTTCGGGGATAAAAGCGACGACCAGGGTTTTTCCGCTTTTAGTCACTGTCTCTACCCGCGGGCGAATCGTAATATTAAACACTTCCCGGCATTGGCTGGCGAGATCTCGTTGAATTTTGTCCGGGTCATCGAGTCCTTCGATCTCGTATTTATCGCCGTCGCTACCCTCTAGAGCTTTAATTCCTAAAATCAAGTAACCGCCATCTAATCCTGGTTCGTTGGCGAACGCACTAATCGTTTCCCAACAGCTTTTCCCGAATTCCGATCCTCGTTTTACTTCAATCTGAACACTCTCATCCTGAGCGATGAGCAGTTCCCATAGTTCATCGAAGGTTAGCATTATTATTCACCTCCTTCCCCTAGTTCAAGGTCGATGGCGGATAAATCGAGGTCATCAACTCGGATTTGAGCGGTCATCAGTTGATGGAGAAGGTTCTGAGATAAATCTTGTAAAGTATTTAATTTTGCCCGATGTTGATTGATTTTTTCCAAAATTAGGTCTAATGTAGTTGTTGAAATTGCATATTTAACAAACAAATTGTCAGGAACTGTATAAAGTAAAAATTTAGGTAAAAGCTGAACATTTACCCTGATAACAAGGATGTCTGTTGCACAAAACCCATTTAAATATTTTTGTAGATAAGGTCGTAGCTTTCCGAATAAAACGTCATTAACAGGAAATTCTATCTTACCAATTTTAACTTTAGATTCAAGACCGAGACCAACTAAATTGGGAAAACCGCTCGCTATATATTCAAGTTCTGTATAAGGCGTATTTCCCTTTTCAAAAGGCTGATAGTTTGTCGATATTTTTTGATAACATTCGCCCAATTTATCTAATTTCCAGTCTTTGGCTAGACTGATATTTTTTAAGTATTGCATTGCTCTCAATTACTCCGAAGCTTTATGGCAATCTCACTTTTTATCTTTACTCCCTCACTGTCCATCTCTCCAAAACTTTTCAGTTAACAGAGTATCCACATCCTTCGCAAAAGGACAAACATCAGGAAAACTGGTATCAGGATAATCCTCGCGCACCGACTCCAACGCTTCCCCGTAGGATTCCCCAAAGATCTCGACTAGAAAGCTTTTTAAACTCGGTGAGTATTTAAACTCTTTTTTTAACTCGTTGCGAAAATTCCGGATCTCGATCTCCCATCCCCGATAACAATCCGGGAGAGCGACATAACACCGTTTTAAGAGATGCTCCAGTAAACGAACCAGAAAACTATGAACCGATTTACGCTGACCAATTCCCAAGGATTCCACCTCCTCGATTAAATTGTCCAGATCGATCGCAGCGAAATCTCCGGCTTTTAATCGATCTACTGTTTCGTCGATCCAGAGAGCGAAATCGGTATCGTAGAGCGTTTTCGTGGTTGTTGGTGTCATGCTCACGTCCTCTCGGTATTCTTTCACTATCCTAGTCCAACCGACTCAAAACTTTTTTAATACTTCCAACTCCTCTAAGATTTCTGAAATCGGCCGTAACTCCTCCGCTGCCGCGACATGAACAGCTCTAAACTTCTCCCATACATATTTACTACAATAGCCAAAAACCTTTATCCATCAGACGACAGATAATGTGTGACTGCACAACAGCTTAAGCGGGTGAGGGGAATCGAACCCCTATCATTAGCTTGGAAGGCTAGGGTTTTACCACTAAACTACACCCGCATTTTCTTAGCACTTTCGTTAGCATAACACGAATTGCCGATTTTTACAAGTAGGGATTTTCAGCTTGTGAATCGCCTCTAGATGGTCATAGATCGCCTAAAAATCCTGATCGCTCCTTTTTATCCCCGATTTGGCTAAAAGTTTCTTCCACGCGATCGAGGTCTAGTTGGGAGAAATTATCGATCGCCCAGTTAGACACTCTCTGCATAAAATGGAAGGGGTAGGTATGAGCGATTCCCACCACCTGCATTCCCGCTCTTTTTGCCGCTTCGCAACCAGCAAAAGTATCTTCAATCACCAGACATTCCCAGGGTTGCAATTGCAGATTAAAATTCCAACGATTGAATCTTTCTACGGCCAGTAAATAACCATCCGGTTGGGGTTTACTGGTGCTGATATCATCACCGGTGACAATGACACTAAAGTAATCCCCAAGGCCCGTCTGTTGCAAGATCGATTCTACTTCCGAGCGTATTGCTCCCGTCACCAAACCGATTTGTAGATCCCTGGCCTTAACCCGTTTTAAAAAAGAGTATATCTCTTCATAAATAGGAAGTTTCTCTAATTTTCCTAATCTTTCTCGGTATAAACTGGTTTTTTTGTTAATTAACTTAGTCAGATACTCCTCGGTCACTTGACGACCGCGACGGGTGAGAACATTACGCAAACAGACGCGATCACTTCTTCCCAGACATAACTCCGCAAATTCCGACCCTAGGGGCAGTAAATTTTCCCCGATCAAGATTTCATTGATTAACTCTTGATGGATCGGTTCATCATTGATGATCACCCCATTAAAATCGAACAGAACAGCCTTTAACATCAATCTTAGACAGAAAAGCTAATAAATACTCAGTGTTCTTGATTATACTAAAGTTTTTCGTCGGGGCCGGGTGTGGGTAAGCTAAGACCCATTTTCCCCCAATCCCCCAACTCCCCTCGACATCGGGGGGGTCGGGTAGGGTTGATTCATGAATCAACCCTACTGTGAATCAACCCTACTGTGAATCAACCCTACTGTGAATCAACCCTACTGTGAATCAACCCTACTGTGAATCAACCCTACTGTGAATCAACCCTACTGTGAGAGCAAAAACCAAAAATATAACAAAAGAATTTAGGTCATTGTTTCTTGTTTCGTTTCCGATACCCAACGACGGAATAATTCCACAGCAATCCGATAACGAGAGTCTTGGCATTCGATGACATGATGATTTTCAAGGGTTTTTAGGGCCCGGTCGAGAGTTGTGGCAGTTAATCCGGTGCTGGACAGTAAATCTGCCAGGGTTAATCCTTGCAGATGGGGAGAAAGAACTATTAAAATCTCCTGTTGTCCGGCCGCATCTTGTTTAGCCTGTTTCCAGACACCCGTAAAATAATAATTCCCCCTTTGGAAAAACTCAGCATCGATGGCTTTTTCCACATCTTCCACCTGAAAACGAATATCTTGGGGACGTTGCAACTCAAAGACCTGTTTATTATAAAAACGTACCAGATGAAAGCCGATCAGTTGTACTAGATAGGGTTGACCGTGGGTAAGTTGATAAATTTTGTCCAAAGCGGATGGGGTATAGTCTAGGGGAAAATCCTCGTCTTCCCCAACGGGATTAGCGAGGATAACGCGAGTAGATTCAGGAGAGAGGAAACTAACTGGAATCGGGTAAACACTGCCAAAAAAAGGATGAAAATAATCGGCAGTCATCTCCTCTAGGGTATGTAATCCGGCAAAAACAAAAGCTAGACGCGGACTACTCTGGACAAGGGAACGCAGATAGCCGAGGAAATTCTGGGGGAGGGTATTCGCTTCGATTAAATCCTCAATTATCTCGAACTCATCGAGGGCAATAATTAAACCGGTTTTAGCTTTTTCCGGCAGAATCTGGCGCATCAGACGGTCTAAATAACGATTAAAATACATTTCTGGATGTTGGGAGATTTTTTCCTCTTCTGGGGCATCAATTGCCAAAGTTTGGGCGATTTCCTCAGCCATAGTCAGGAGAACTTCGGCTAGGCTGGTTACTGTGGCCAAGCGCTGTAAATTAATGTAGATAACCGAGACATTTGGTGGGAGATATGCCTCCAGATTGCGTAGAATCGAAGTTTTACCCATGCGACGATGACCATAGAGAACTACGGAGGATAGGTTATCTCCCGACCACATTGACTGAAGTTCCCGCAGGATATCCCCACGACCAACAAAGCGTTTACCGATCACCGGATCACCGATAATGTAGGGATTAGGAATCGGTTGGGTAATAGTCACCGTTCCCACCGTTTTCGCGATGGATATGCTAATTTCTAGCCATTTTAGGACGATGGAAAGGATTAATTCTTTTTCTGCTGGGGGTAAATTGGCCGCCTGTTGGTCGGCTATATCGATTAATTCCCCGATAATCCGATTAAGAGCGAGGGATCTGGTCTGTTGGGAGTAACTTCTCTGGACTAAAGCCATTTCTGCGATAACTCGATTTAAACTGCTGATAGCTTGCCAAGTTTGCGGACGTAATGAAGGTTCTGCGGCAATGGGGGCAACTTTCAGGGAAGCGATACTATCGGGAGTTGCTGCCAGACTAAATCGGTGTAAAGTTTGGGCGAGGCTATACATTTCTTCCCCGTAGGCGAGGGAACGTACCACAGCAAAGGCTTTTTCGGCTTTTTCGGTGTCCTGTTGGTGAAGATACCAAAAACCGGCGGCGGCGGCACGAGCAGGGGTATCTAGACGGATTTTGCTGTCAGTAAGAAAAAACAGTTTCGCGGACGCATATTTTAACAATTGCCAATCGGAGGGATTTTCTGCCAGACGGGACACCCGATAGATAATTTCTGCCTCTGGGAATTGCGATAAAACGCGGTTAATGGCGACAAGGACAGGAATAAACTGGTGGCTGTACCGAAGGTATTGATTGAGGTTATTAATAGCTGTTTCCCAGTCTTGCTGTAACCATTGTTGTAGAGTCGAGGTTAACCCCGGCAGCGGTAGAAAGGTAATACGGGGAAAAAGTCGCCCTTGAGGGCCAGCCAAAAGCCCGATTAGCCAATTATCAGGACGGGGAAAGACGAATATAAACCCCACGCTCCACACCACGCCCAACACCACGCTCCACACCACGCCCGACTTCACGCCGAACACCACGCCGACCACGCCGGACACCACGCCGGACACCACGCCGGACACCACGCCGAACTCCACGCCGAACACCACGTCCGACACCACGCCCGACACCACGCCCGACACCACGCCGGACACCACGCCGAACCCCACGCCGGACCCCACGCCGTACACCACGCCCAACACCACGTTCCACACGCCGTTCGCCACGCCGTACCCCACGCCGTACCCCACGCCCCACACCACGCCCGACACCACGTTCCACACGCCGTTCGCCACGCCGTTCGCCACGCCCAACACCACGCCCCACACCACGCCCGACACCACGCCCAACCCCACGCCGTACACCACGCCGTACACCACGCCGAACACCACGCCCAACCCCACGCCGAACCCCACGCCGAACCACACGCCCACCCAATTAACAGAAAGTCCTAAATTTGCCGCTATGCTAAAGATAATCAGAGGGGTAATTACAGTTAAGAGAAGACCCTGAATCCCTAGACGCAATTGTACGCGATGGTCGCGGAGAAATTGTATTTTATCGCGCCATGTTTTCTGTTCTTTTAATTTATCGCCGCCGCCTCTCGTTTCCACATACCAGCGCACTGCTTGGGGAAAATAAAACACCCAGTACAACAGCAAAAGATAATCAAAAGGATTCCATAAAGATAAATCGCGTTTGAGTTTAGGAGCGAGATTAATTCTGGGGACGGTGCTTTCCTTCATAATTTCTATCTCTAGCTATTTACCCGGTGATGGTTTATTAAGTAGTTAGGTGTTACTCAAGGTAGGGTTGATTCATGAATCAACCCTACTATTCAGCACCCCCCTTATCAAGGGGGGCAGGGGGGATCAAAACCCCCTTATCAAGGTAGGATCAAACCCCCTTATCAAGGTAGGATCAAACCCCCCTTATCAAGGGGGGTAGGGGGGATCAAACCCCCCTTATCAAGGTAGGATCAAACCCCCCTTATCAAGGTAGGATCAAACCCCCCTTATCAAGGTAGGATCAAACCCCCCTTATCAAGGTAGGATCAAACCCCCCTTATCAAGGGGGGCAGGGGGGATCAAACCCAAAATTAAATCAACTTATTGTTTAGTTATAACCTAAGTTCGGGATGCTGAGTTATTGACTTTGGTTTGATAAAGTTTAAAACAACTTTGCATCACCTCTCGCGGCTTTCCTTGACTTTGCCTAACAAGAGAACTTATTTCCTCCTCAGTAAAAGTCACTCCAGTTTGACTTAGACGATGACTAATAAACTCTTTAATTTTAGCTTCATCCCATAATTTAATCGGAAATTGTTGACAAATTCCCTCGAAAGGTGAATCACCTCCTTTGTTATCAGGAAATAAAACATCAAGGGAACGATTAGCCGCTACTACTAATCTTAAAGGTGGATCGGGACGATTGGCTAACTCTCTTAATTGACTTCTAAGCTGATAGCTGAAATATTTTTGAGTCATATTATCTACCACATCCAATAATAACAGGATTTTGTGTTTTTCTAATTCCCTAGTTAATCTAGTTCCTTTGAGCGGTTTATCGTAATTCGCAGCTATACCAATCTGATGACATAATTCATAATAAAAATCCTTATCTCCTGCTAATCCTTCTAAGTTGAGATACAAGGGTTGTCGATGACTAAGCAAATACTCCCTTGCTTGATGGTAAATTCCCCAAAGCAGGGTGGTTTTTCCCGTTCCCCTTTCCCCGATAATAGCAGCACTACTGCCGGAATTTAAAACCTCAAAAATATCTTTAATTTCTTGTTTTCGGCCAAAAATCTGCTGAATTTCTTTAATACCTCCGGAAGTGGGTTTAAAAGGATTATGGGCATTTTTTTGGGGTTGTAATTGCGGAAAATATTTAAAAATAGTCTGAACTGGAATCGCTCTTCCTCCTAAATCACTGTACTCATCTCTGGTTATATTCACCACTCCGCACACTTTCCCCGTGCGTAAATTTACAAGCGGTGAACCACTAAAACCGGGTTGTACTTGCCCTAATTTAAACTTGATTAGGGGGTTTTCATCCCCCGTTAAACCTATATACTCAAAGTCACTAGGATCACCGTTCGGATACTTGTTGGTATAGCCGAAAGTGTATAATTTATCTGTTAATTGTAAATCGTGATCAAAATCGACATATTTGTGATCTAAAGACGAGTTTAATTGTAAAAGAGCCAGATCGATCCCGTCTAGATTCGGTAAGTGGATAATTTTAGCCCCAGAAATTTGACCTTGCCAAATTATCTCGATAGTCTCGCGATTATCCCGCGCATCTTTTACCACATGAAGACAGGTCAAAATTAACCCTTGTCCCACAAAAAAGCCTGTTCCTGACCCATAGATTAACTTTAACCTGACAGTGTACGGGGGCAGAGATTCCGGGGTAAGCATTTAATCAATTTATCCTCCCCATTCCAGAGTAATTTTTAAATTTCCCTTTCCTTCACCTTCCACAATTAAAGCGGTTAGTTTACCAGATTTTACCCTGACTTCTACCCCAAATTCTACAGTCGCCTTTTTGGGCTGCACTTTACTTATCGTAGCAGCGATCGATTCAGTAACTGCCTCAATTGTATCAGCCACACCTTGAAAGTCAAATATTTGATCGGATACTTCCCGTTCACCACCGAAACTTCTCGCTTCCACTAACATGGTGACATTTTCTTTAACTTTAACTGAAATAATCTCATATTTAGATTCTGGCATAAGGCTCCTCCAATGACCCGTTTATGGTTTTCTCGATTGCTTCTCGGACAAACTTATAGCGGAAGCAAAAAGGCTTATATATATTTCGGCACGGATTCCCATTATACTAGAAAGTATAGGTCAAATCGAGGGATTTTGTCAAGTCTTTTTTGCCATTAATCTATATAATTAGCTCGTTTTAATTAAATTAAAGATAGATTTTAGGTTCGATCCCCCCTGCCCCCCTTGATAAGGGGGGTGCCGATAGGCGGGGGGATCTCCCTTGATAAGGGGGGTGCCGATAGGCGGGGGGATCTCCCTTGATAAGGGGGGTGCCGATAGGCGGGGGGATCTCCCTTGATAAGGGGGGTGCCGATAGGCGGGGGGATCTGCCTTGATAAGGGGGGAACTGATCTTTTTTAACACCTACCTACTTAATTGTCGGGCTGCTTACCGGTCATCGTCCTGAAAAAAATTATGCCCCGGTTTGTTAAACAAGCATATATGCAGCGGTCAACCGAGACAGCACAGGAGCCTCTCTTATTCTTTGTGTGATCAGTTTAACTTATATAGAACCGATCAATCTTTGTGTCCTTTGTGTCTTTGTGGTTCGTTCCAGTCGCTCGCTGGCGGGAATATATCTTATAAAATACATTTTACCCACCAAACCCAAGAGAGCCGACAGGAGACAAAAACGAGTTATTGGACAGAAAGAGGCGATGGGATGTTATTATTTAAAGCCGATTCCCCGGAAGCAGCCGAATTGATCATCGGGCAGCATCCCCTGGCGAATAGTAGTGGAATAGGCTATTAAAGGAGTGAACCCTGTGCAAATATTCACAACAATCCCCGGTTTACGCACTTTTTTGGCTGATTATCGCCATGATCATAGTATTGCCCTCGTGCCAACCATGGGCGCTCTCCATAAAGGTCATGCTAGTCTAATTCGACGCGCAGTGACGGAAGCGGAGGTAACTGTGGTCAGTATTTTTGTTAATCCTCTACAATTTGGCCCCACAGAGGATTTTTCTCGCTATCCCCGCAGCCTTGACAGCGATCGCCAATTGTGTGAATCTTTGGGAGTTGCTGCTATTTTTGCTCCCAGTGCGGAAACTTTAGGAATTGGTAATTCTGAGGAGATAACCGCAGTTGTTCCCCCGATTTCTCTGACTAGCGGGTTATGTAGTGCTTTTCGTCCGGGGCATTTTCAGGGAGTAGCCACAATTGTCACGCGGTTGTTTAATATAATTGCACCGACGATCGCCTATTTTGGCGAAAAGGATGCCCAACAGTTAGCGATTATCCGACAATTAGTCAGGGATTTAAATTTAGCGATCGAGATTCGCGCTTGTGCTACAGTGCGAGAAACATCGGGATTAGCAGTTAGTTCTCGCAATCAGTATCTATCGGCCACAGAAAGGGAAAAAGCGACAATTATCGCCCAAAGTTTGCAATTAGCCCTCGAAAGTTTTCGTTTAGGGGAAAGACAAAGGGAAAAACTACTGGCTATTGTGCAAAAAAATCTCGACAGAGTGCCAGAATTTCGCCCTCAGTATCTGGATTTAGTCCATCCCCAGAGTTTACAACCGATCGAGCAGATCGAGACAGGGGGCTTATTAGCGATCGCAGGATCGATCGGTCAAACCCGTTTAATTGATAATATTATCTTGCGTCAACGTCGGGCAGTTATCGCTATTGATGGACCTGCTGGAGCAGGAAAATCGACGGTAACGCGCTTAGTAGCCGAAAAATTGGGGTTAACCTATCTCGATACCGGTGCGATGTATCGCGCGGTGACATGGTTAGTGGTGAATTCCGGTCTGGATTTGTCCGCAGAAGCGGCCATCGCCGAGTTATTATCTTTAGCGAAGATAGAAATAATCCCGGCCGATAATCCCGAAAATGTGACTATAGTGAAGATTAACGGGCAGGATGTGACTTTAGAGATTCGCTCTCCCGCAATTACCTCGCAAGTGTCCAGAATTGCCGCTCAAAAAGCGGTGAGACAGCAGTTAGTCACCCTGCAAAGACAGATGGGAATATCGGGGGGAATAGTTGTGGAAGGTCGGGATATTGGTACTAATGTTTTCCCAGAAGCGGAATTAAAGATTTTCTTGACAGCGACACCCGAAGAAAGAGCCAGAAGGAGATTAAAAGACTTAGAAGCGCAGGGAAATGGGGGTATTAGTCTCGCAGAATTAACCCAAGAGATTGAAAAAAGGGATTATTTGGATAGTAATCGCTCCCTAGCACCCCTGCGAAAAGCCACAGATGCGATCGAAGTTAATACCGATCATCTCACTATTACAGAAGTCACGGAAAAAATCATTGCTCTTTATCATCTTAACTCAGGTGATTTAGGGAGATATTTATGAAGTTAAATTATCTGAATTTATCATCTATCTGTTTAACGGTAACTTCCTTGATAATTATCGGCAGTCCAGCTATATCTTTAGCCGATCACAGATCACCAATAACTTTAGCTGCTAGGGATTTATCAACCCAGCAACAGGGAAAAAAAATTATTCTTAATGGTCGTTCTTTGCCCGTTTCTTGGCGACAGTGGACAACAGCAAATAGTACCAGAATCGCCATGAGTGACACGGGAGCAAGACAATTATTCGGCATGGATTTTCTTAGCACAAATGATCCAAAAAAGCAACCGATAAGCTGGTTTAATTTACAAACTTTATCGGCTAATTTAATCGATTCCGATCGCTGGCTGGATGTTACGGATATTTTACTAAAAATGGGGGCAACAACCACTATTAATGGTGATAGTTTAACTATTAACTTTCCTGCTCCCCAGATTCAAGATATTCAGCTAGAAAATTATGGAGCAGTACAAAGGATTATTATTCAACTTGATCGCCCGACCTTTTGGCAAGTTAGTCAGGCAAAAAATCAAGCAGTGATTACCCTAGAAGGAAATGCCCAGCAATCGCTCGTCTCTAGGTTTCAACCCCAAAATATCAGCAACAGTAATCAAAATAACGATGAAGATGATCTAGGTAACTCTAATAATAACTTAGCCACTCAGATCACTTCCTTAGAAAATAATGGGGTGATCAGTCGTTTAAAAATTAACCTTCCCACTGCCTACGGATTACAGATCAGCAGTGTGGATAATCCTCCCCGAATTATCATTGATTCTCGTCCCGATGCTATGGATGAAAAGCGCATTGTTTGGCAACCAGGGTTAATCTGGAATCAAAAATATATCCAGTTAGACAAAGATTGGTTTCCCGTGACTTGGTTAGAAATCGATCCTAGAAATCCTCAGATAACTATTAAACCAATTACCGCTAATTCCACCTCAATGCGCGGCACTAATCCCCTGATCACGATTAATAGCGAAAGTAACGCAGTAGCGATGATTAATGGCGGCTTTTTTAATCGTAATAATCAGTTACCTTTGGGAGCAATTCGTGTGGATGGCAAATGGTTATCTGGACCAATTTTAAACCGAGGAGCGATCGCATGGGATAATCGTGGTAAAATCAGGATCGATCGCCTGAGTTTAGAGGAAACTCTCATTACTGCCACCGGACAACGTTTTCCCCTAACCCAGTTAAATAGTGCCTTTGTGGCAGCCGGCTGCAGTCGTTATACTCGCGATTGGGGAAGTAATTATCATCCCCTCACCGAGCGGGAAACTGGGTTAGTCGTCCAAGGCGATCGCGTGACGGAGAAATTAAATAATCTTTCCCCACAGAACAGTATAGACATACCAGAAAATGGCTATTTAGTCATCTGCCGAAAGACAGATATTAATTTAAATATTGGTGAGACAGTCAACCTCGATAGCGTCACCCTACCGAGGGATTTTGCCAATTATCCTCAGATTTTAGGTGCTGGCCCCCTATTATTGCAGAATGGGCGCATAGTTTTGGATGGAAATGCCGAAAAATTTAGTCCTGCATTCCAAAATCAACAAGCTTCCCGCAGTGCGATCGCAGTTAGCCGAGAAGGAAAAATTCTGCTAGTTGCTATCCATAATCGCGTCGGGGGAAGGGGGGCAACTTTAGGCGAATTAGCTCGAATTTTGCTGTTAATGGCGGCAACAGACGGTTTAAACCTAGATGGGGGTAGTTCCACTGGAATAACCTTAGGGGGTTATCTGCTCGATCGCTCTGCCGTTACCGCCGCAAAAGTCCATAATGGAATAGGGATATTTTTATCCCCGTCTCCTTGAAAAGTGTGAAAACAATGGATAATAGCGACTGGATTAAACAATTGCTGCTGATGGGTATTGGCACTACTTCCATGGTGGCAGAAAAGATCAAAGAAGTGAGCGATGAATTAGTAAAAGACGGTAAAATCAATTCCGATCAGGCTAAAAACTTTGTCGATGATCTGATGACACAGATGAAGTCCGAACAGGGAAACTTCGAGAATAACTTAGAACGCTATATTCGCCAGATCTTGCGGGATTTAGGGGTTCCCCGACAATCGGAAATGGACGAACTGCGGGGAAGGATTGATAGATTAGAACGGCAGGTGAGAGACTTAGAGAATAAACTCTGGCGTTAGGGAACTATGAAATCAATGCGCGAAATCTTGCTCAGTTTTGCTATTATTGCGGTTTGTGGCTTATTTTTAATCGTTGCTTCCCTCTTTGGTGGAGGGGAAAAAACCAATGCGATCGCCGCAGAAATAGATCCACCCGCTATCACTCAAACTATTAATAAGGAAATCATCTCCATGGATTTAGATCAAGCAGTTACCACCGATTCGGGACTAAAATACATCGATATCGTGGAAGGAACTGGAGAAAGTCCCCAAAAAGGTCAAAAAGTGACTGTTCACTACACGGGAACCCTCACAGACGGCAAAAAATTCGATAGTTCCAAGGATCGCAATCAACCTTTTACCTTTACCATTGGAGTGGGTCAAGTGATCAAAGGATGGGATGAAGGAGTCGCATCGATGAAAGTCGGTGGACAGCGTACCTTAATTATCCCCCCAGAATTGGGTTATGGTGCGCGGGGTGCCGGTGGGGTAATTCCTCCCAACGCGACTTTACTTTTCGATGTGGAATTGTTGGGAGTTAAATAGGTTTTTCCTCTGATTTTTCACTTCTACCCGCATCGATCCTGAATGCGGGTTTTTTGACAAATTGCCAGAAGCTAAGGGTAAAATCAGGAAGATTTAGTAAATTCTAGACCGTTTTCGCTACCGTAACGTTCCATAAAACGCATAAAACGATCCCACTCTGCGGGAGAATTAAAAATAACCGTAGCTTCGATCGCCATGGGTTTACCGTTGATAAATTTGCCTTTTACTTCCCTGGTGACGATTTCTCCTTCCTCATCGATGAGATACATCCCCGTGATTTCCTCGGTTTGTTGATCTCCGAGGATAGTCGGTTGATCAAAATAAAATTTTGCCGATCCCTTCTCTCCCGTTTTAGTGCGACTTAAGCGGATATCGGGAACAACCGGTTCTTTTAACCCCCTGGAAAACTGAATTTCTGCCATTACTTTTCTTTATCCTTCTCATAAAATAGACATTTCTAGATCATCTCACACCAAGTCGCAAGTAAAAAGCAGATGCAACAGCATAAACTTAAAATATCCACGGTCAACTCGTGGGAGTAGGTTTGACTGATGAAAGATCACTTGTAAACCTCTCCCTTCCCACTGATAACCGATCACTGATAACCAATAACTGAGATGAGATGGTTTTATTAGAAGCAGCGGTTCATTCTTCCCTACGCGCTTTTTTACGCGAACAAGGACGCTTTTACTGGTCTCATCATCTCACTATGGGGCGACTGGTGGCTAGAGCTTTACGCTTAAAACGTTCCTCTCTCATACAAACTGGAACTACTCTATCCCGTTATTGTCTCAGTTATCTCACCCCGGCTCTTTTGGGTGATACACCTGTTCTGATTGTTGCCCCAGAGTCAGAACTAAACCTACTGTTAGAAGTGGAAATCCCCCATCTGCAAGCATGGTTACAAACTCAGCGAGATATCCTCAAAAGCGATCGCTTTCCCGCTAATTTTACCGGTTTACTCCTCACCACACCCCAACAATGGTTAGAGGATAAATTGGGCAATCTCGGTCATTTTCCCCAGAATATCCCCACAATAATCGATCGGGCCGAAGATTTAGAAACTTGTCTAGTAGATTATCTCACCGTCACCATTACTCCCGAACAATGGTTCGCTTTAGGGTCAGCATATCCCCAGCATAAAGAGGTTATAGACTTAATTAAAGCACAACTTAGCCAAAGTATTCTTGGTCATCCAATTAATCCCTATAATTGCTATCTTATTGATGCCAAGGAAAAAGAATATATAATTGCTCTCCTGCAACGCTTGGATCAAGACTTAGTCACTAATTCTGCTTGGCAACTTTTAGCGGCAAAAATCCCCGAGCATAATTATCTCCTCTGGACATCAGTAGATCGAGATCGAGAAGAATTTACCCTAAAAATCAGTCCTTTGGAGGTGGCTAGTTTTTTCAAACCGATTTGGCAGCAGCAACCCTTTGTTTTAATCGGCAGTTTTTTAGATAGCGAAAAATCCGCTAATTTATACCGTCAAAATCAGGGTATCGGAGAAATTTTAACTTTAAAGTTTGCAGCCGATCGCGAAAGTGAATATATTCATTTATATCTACCCGATCGCATCAGCGCCCCCAATACCCCCGAATTTCAACCGATGTTATTAAAGCAAGTGCGGGAATTAGTTAGTGCTAATCATACCAGTGAACAACCGATAGTAATCCTGATTGAAGATGTTCCCCTCAAGGCACAAATTGCCACCCAAATGGCAGCCGATTACGGTTCGCGAGTGCAAGTGGAAAAAACTGAGATTAATAGTAATACTATTCTCGTTTGTGGTTGGCAATTCTGGCAAACCCATCAAGAAAAATTTCCGACTCCCAGTTTATTAATTATCGCTACTTTACCCTTACCCTCCCCCGAAAATCCTCTCGTTGCTGGCAAAATTGCCTACTATAAACGACAACATCTCGACTGGTTTCGTGCCTATCTTTTACCCACAGCAGTAAGGGAAATTCAGCAATCTGTCCAGTCTCTCCGGGAGTGTCAAGGTTGTGTGGCTGTCCTCGATAATCGTGTCAATGCCCGCAGTTATGGCCGACAAATTCTCTCCGCTTTAGAACCCTATGCTAAAGTTAATTATCTCGATCAACAATTTTTTCAAGATAAAGATTAAATCAGTTATCAGTTATCAGATGGGGTGCATCTCAATTTTGTAGAAATATCTATATTACATTTGGGCGCACGCAGTGCGCCCCTACCATTGACGCGATAATATTATTGTAGGGGCGAATTGCATTCGCCCTCTTGGAATAACTTCTGCTGCTCACCAATATGTGAGAGAATGTCACCAATAAGAGATGCACCCTATCAGTAATCAGTTCACTGATCACTGTTTACTGATCACTGATTACTGATAAAATCTCCCCCAGAGCCATATTTCCAACTATCCAAATAACGATGATAAAGATATTTTTGCTTGTCGGGTAACTTTTCTAAAACAGGTTTTAAGGTGGCTGCCAAGGGATATAAACCACTATACAAAGCTAAATTAAAATAATGTCCCGTCCAATCGATAAAAGGACTGATACCCACTTGTGGAATCATCGGTAAAACTAATTGAGGATTAACCAAAGGCAAAGTTTTTGAGAGGGAAGAAAACTGCACCACATCCTGTAAAAACGGTTTTAAGACCTCATCTCCCAACTTATCCATTACCCGAAAAACTCCACTCATTAAGTCATTAATTTGATTGGGATTAGGGTTAGCAGACATGGCAACACTCATAGTTTTTTGAAATAGCCACGTTACCGATATATTGGGTTGATAGGGTTGTAAAAGGGCTAAATCTTCTCGGTTTAAAGCATCGATTTGTAAAGCTTCCTCGATGGCGAAAGTTAGCCTTTTTAAATGTCTGACCATTGCCCCAAAACCACCAAAACTGACCGGAGATTGACTACCGCTACTATCTCCCACTGCTAGAATTCTTGACCAAGGCATTTTTAAAGGACTTTGACGATAGGCCGGGAAAAAACCCGCTAGAAAACGCTGAAAGTTTACCGCTTCTAAATCCACCTTTTGATACTCCGGCAGTAATCTTAAATACTCCTCCATCAAAAATTCTAAACTAAAGCGATCGGGATGGGTATCAAGATAGGTAAATAAATAAGTTGTCCGACCATCCCTAGCGGGAAATGCTTCCCAAAAGTATTGACATTGGTGCAAGATTGGGGTAAAAGAATAAATCAAATCACCAGTTTCATTACTGGGAAAACCCTGACCGCAACTACCCACCACTAAACAAACTCCATCGGGTTTTTCTCCTTTTCTTGCCTGTTTTGCAATTGCTGAAAAATGACCCATGGCATCGATTAATAAACGGGTTTTTAAAGTCATTTCTCCCGTTTTAACCATTACTCCATCGGGATGAATAATCCCCCCACTAAACCCCGAATTTTCTAATAACTTCCCTCCCGCTTGCAAAAACTTAGTTTTTAAAGTCTCTAGCAAATAAACCGGATTAACACCAATATTTAAAATATCTCTGACCCAAAGCTCATAACCTTGATAAAATCCCACCCTAGCAGGATTATATTCCGTCGCTATCGCTTGATTTAATTCAGCTTCGGTCAATAAATCTAACTCTAAAAAACTGCTTAATTCTAAACGGGAAATATTCCACTCCTGCTCACGACCGCGCAGAATACCTCTTTCTAATAATGCCACACGCCAGCCCCTGGTTTGCAAAGCAGCCCCGATGAAAATTCCCAAAGTTCCCCCGGCAATAACTAGATCAAAATCCGTCTCTCCTAAAGATTCTTGACTTTGATTAATTACCGTGGGAATAACTGGATTTTCTAAACGCAAAGCTTGCCAAGATCGATCACTGGCTCGCAATTGTTGTAAACTCTGAGGAGATACTCGATCGAGTAACGATGCAACTAAAGACATAATCTTATATCAGTTATCAGTTATCAGTTATCAGTTATCACCATATCCAGAGGATAAAACTACTTAGATTGGAAAAACTTTTTCCCTTCTTCAACGAGTTTATTAATATCCTTTAGAGAAACCCCAAAAATCGCTAAAACTCCCGTAAAGACTAACAAAAAACCGATAAAACTATTCCGATCATAGAGAAATAAACCCACCAAAACGATAAAATAGGGAGAGAGAATTTTACTAATATTTTCAACTACAGTAACCACCTCTGGAGTAGGAGTCTCAACAAGATTAATATCGGTTTTATCCTGATCTGGTTCGAGATTTTGCTTAATCGAAAACATCACCTCCTGTAGGTCTTTTACCTCCGGTGGGTTCGGTTCCTTCCCTGGTTTGCCAAACATTTTTAACTCCCTCGCCAATTTATCCATATCCTCTATGGTAGCCAAAAAAAGGGCAAGCCGGAAAAGCGCGAGCAGGTCGAGAAATTCTCAGGGCAATTTTCCTTATAACCCCCTCGGCCTCGGCTGCTATAATCAGAGGAACAACTCCCAAGTTCGTTAACGGTACAAAAAAACTATGAATACCAGTCCAGACCGTGTGATTATCTTCGATACCACCCTTCGAGATGGGGAACAGTCCCCGGGTGCCGCTTTAAATGTGGATGAGAAGCTAACCATAGCACGCGCACTGGCACGACTGGGAGTTGATGTCATTGAAGCAGGTTTTCCCCACGCTAGTCCGGGAGACTTTGATGCGGTGCAGAAAATTGCCGCCAGCGTCGGCGGCGAAGCTGATAGCCCGATTATTTGCGGATTAGCCCGCACTACCCAAAAAGATATCAAATCTGCCGCCGATGCGCTCAGACCCGCCGCCAAGCCCAGAATTCACACCTTCCTAGCCACATCTGATATACACCTCCAATACAAACTTAAGAAGACTCGTCAGGAAGTTCTTGAGATTGTGCCGGAAATGGTGGCCTATGCCAAATCCTTTCTTAATGATGTGGAATTTTCCCCCGAAGATGCCGGCCGCAGCGATCCGGAATTCCTCTACCAAGTCCTCGAAAGAGCGATCGCCGCAGGAGCCACCACCGTTAATATTCCCGATACCGTCGGTTATACCACCCCTAGCGAATTTGGGGCTTTAATCCGGGGAATTAAGGAAAATGTCCCCAATATCGACCAAGCGATTATCTCCGTCCATGGTCACGACGATCTAGGGTTAGCGGTGGCTAATTTCCTCGAAGCAGTTAAAAATGGCGCTCGACAGTTGGAATGTACTATTAATGGTATCGGTGAGCGTGCCGGTAATGCTTCCCTAGAAGAATTGGTGATGGCCCTTCATGTCCGGCGCTCCTATTTTAATCCTTTCCTCGGTCGTCCAGCAGAGTCCACGGAACCTTTAACCAAGATCAACACCAAGGAAATCTATCGCACTTCTCGCCTAGTTTCTAATCTTACCGGCATGATCGTGCAACCGAATAAGGCGATCGTCGGTGCTAACGCTTTCGCACACGAGTCGGGAATCCATCAGGACGGGGTGTTAAAACATAAACTCACCTATGAGATTATGGATGCAGAATCGATCGGTTTAACTAATAATCAGATCGTCCTCGGTAAACTCTCCGGCCGCAACGCTTTTCGCTCTCGTTTACAGGAATTGGGTTTTGAGCTTTCGGAAACGGAACTTAATAACGCTTTCATCCAGTTTAAAGAAATGGCCGATCGCAAAAAGGAAATCACCGATCGCGATCTAGAAGCGATTGTTAACGATGAAATCGATACGGTTCCCGATCACTTCCGCCTTGAGTTAGTACAAGTGTCCTGTGGAAATAGTGCCAGACCCACGGCCACGGTAACGATTCGCACTCCCGACGGTAGCGAGTTATCCGATGCGGCCATTGGTACAGGACCGGTAGATGCTCTCTGCAAAGCGATCGATCGAGTGGTGCAGATTCCTAACGAATTAATCTCTTTCTCGGTGCGGGAAGTGACCGAGGGAATCGATGCTTTAGGAGAAGTGACTATCCGTCTCCGTTACGAAGGACGCACCTACTCTGCTCGCGCGGCCGATACCGATATTATTGTCGCCTCCGCTCGCGCCTACGTCAGTGCCTTAAACCGTCTCCATGTCGCACTGCAGCAGAAGGAAAAAACCCCCGAAATGCTACAAGTCTAGATAGGGTGTTAGGGTGTTAGGGTGTTAGGGTGTTACTTGAAATTCCCCCACTACCCCATCACCCCACTTCCCCACTTCCCCCCGCAACGCGCACGCAGTGACCACCCCACTTCATCATTCATAATTCATAATTCCCATGGTGCTGTTGGAGAAAATCTTAAATTTGTCTCGCAAATTTCTAAAATGTTGCTAAGTTAATATTATGAGCTTGCGCTCTGATTAATCATGGTGCTAATGTACCAAAAACAGATTCGCGTAAAAGCAATGAGGGATGAAATTTATCCGTAAGAATCCGATCAAATTAAATACAATAGCTAAAGACTAAAGGAATTAGCCAAGGGCCAATAGGGATTATGTTCCTCTTGCCAGTGGGAACAGTTAACCCATCCCATAATTCCTTTGATACTTAGCTATCTGGTCAACACCGCAGACAAACCGGCGATCGGATTCCAGTCCTCCAGCCATTTACCCAATTTTTGCAGGAGCCAGATTATGAGTTGACCGAGCTAAAACAGCATTCCGTGTCGCTAAAATCGCATCGACACAAGGAAATTTAAGCAAAAATCTTCTCCCATTTGTTGTAATTAAAGCTACAATCGGAAAAGTCTTTGCCCCTCTCGGATTTGAGACACAAATTTGTTCAGTATCACCTAGATTGAGATTCGATCTTCTAGTTTTGCACAGAAGGAGCAAGAGGAAAACGGCATGATGCAGGCCCACGATGTACTAACCCTTACCGAGCCGCAATTGGATTTAGATTTGATTGACCTAGACGAAGACTTCGATGATGAGGATATCGAGTTAGAGCTAGAAGAAACCAGCGATAGCAACGATGGCAAAAAAACCCGCCGCCTTGCCAGCGCTCGTCGTCGCGACGCCGCTAGAAAAAAACCCTATACAGAAGATTCGATTCGGATTTATCTGCAAGAGATCGGCAGGATTCGGTTATTGAGAGCGGAGGAGGAGATCGAATTAGCGAGAAAAATCGCCGATCTCCTGAAATTAGAACGCATTCGCGAAGATTTTTGCCTCTATAGCGATGCTGAATGGGGAAAACAGGTTTTCCTGTTCGAGCGCATCGAAAAAATTATCGTTGAAAAATCGGAAAAAGAGCCGAAACTATCGGATATTAAGGCTTATTTAGGTAAGACGGAGCTAACGGCTCCCCTGCTGGAAGAATGGCTGGCCAAATCAAAGGAATACTTATCGGCCTTTAAGCGTCGTTTGTACCATGGTCGTCGCGCTAAGGAAAAAATGGTACAATCGAACCTGCGTTTAGTGGTTTCGATCGCCAAGAAATACATGAATCGCGGTCTTTCCTTCCAAGATTTAATTCAAGAAGGTTCCCTCGGTTTGATCCGCGCCGCCGAAAAATTCGACCACGAAAAGGGTTATAAATTCTCCACCTATGCCACTTGGTGGATTCGTCAAGCCATCACCCGGGCGATCGCTGATCAATCCCGCACCATTCGTCTTCCCGTCCACCTCTACGAAACCATCTCCCGGATCAAAAAAACCACCAAGATTCTTTCTCAGGAAATGCGTCGCAAACCCACCGAGGAAGAAATCGCCACCAAGATGGAGATGACCATCGAAAAACTGCGTTTTATTGCCAAATCTGCCCAATTACCGATTTCTCTAGAGACTCCTATCGGTAAAGAAGAAGATTCCCGTTTAGGAGACTTTATCGAAGCGGATGGGGAAACCCCAGAAGATGAAGTTTCTAAAAATTTATTACGCGAGGATTTAGAAAACGTCCTCGATACCCTTAGTCCTCGCGAACGCGATGTGCTGCGGCTACGCTACGGTTTAGATGATGGCCGGATGAAAACACTCGAAGAAATCGGCCAGATTTTCAACGTCACTCGCGAGCGCATTCGTCAAATAGAAGCCAAGGCTCTGCGGAAACTGCGTCACCCTAACCGTAATAGTATCCTCAAAGAGTACATTCGTTAATTTCCCGTCCTTAAAAAACTAGAAACTGAGTCTCCTTGAGGCTCAGTTTTATTGTTATCTACACTTTCCTCGACGGCTGCATCTCAATTTGGTCGAAATATCCATATTATATTTTGGGCGCACGCGATGCGCCACTAGCACGGATAGGTGAACTTGATTACTGCCGATTAATTCCCCCTCAACTCGATAGAAAGTCCCGTATTCGTTAGTAAGATATTCGATAGCGGGATTGACGAGGGTAAAACCAGCAGGATAACTGCTATACTATATTTATAGTTTACTGAGAGAATAGAAATGGATCACAATTGCGATGCTTGCGATTCTAAAATCGAAGATATTCCAGAGTTTATTCGTCAAAACCTCATTAGCGTAAAATCTATATGGGAAGACAGCTGTGAGGCAATTAAAGAATTAAAAGACAATGATTACAACAAACACTTGATTTTAATTATAACAGATTTAGAAGAAGAAATTTTAGAAAATCGAGAAAAATTTTCAAAAAATCAATTTGCCAAAAATTATTTTACTACACAGATTAAACAATATTTAGAAGACCCAAAAAAATCTGCTGAGAAGCCATCGGCTAAGAGTTTATGGGCAAAACCAATATCTACTCAGTTGAAATTTATTTTAGAAGCTTTAAATTCAGCATCAGATTCTAAAAAATTTGAATTAAAAGACATATTATATTTTGTTGAAATAATACAAAGAGAGATAATTTCAGTAGAAAGTCTTGAAGGTTTACTTAATTTACTTATTACAGAAATCCTCAAAGAAGAAATGAATCTAGAGGAATTAAAATTTATCGTTAACACTATTATAATAATGTTTATTGAGCGAGGATACTATGTTAAAACTCTAGAAGATTTATTACGTAAACAATTATCTTTGTTTCAAGATCATTGGAACCGTATAAGTACAAGTACAGATGGATTATATTTATACGGTGGACTCATATATGGATCACCCAAATATAACGAGGAAGTTTATTCTGAAAACGAAGACTATAAAATTGCCCTCAAGCAATATTATGACTCTTTGGGGCTTAAAGATAGGATTTTTCTGATGAAAAAAATTTATGTCGAACCACCTAAAAAGTATAAGGTTATTTTTAAACTTTCTAATTTTGCTCTAGCCAATTCTCAATCATTAAATATAGGTAACGTTTATTTTTATATTCCGCGAATTCATGGAAAAATAACAAAAAGTATTTTTCGAGACGACACATACATAGATGAAAGTTCTGATCGTGTTCAGTTTGAAAAAAGAATACAGGAATTTGAAGTGATGTCCGAGAGTATTTATTATGTTGCTGTTGACATCGAAGGAAATGATTTTTATTCAATGAAGGATCAAGCGATAAGAACAGTAGAGAGGGCTGTGTCTGTCTTCCTAAAAAAGGATACTCTCATGAAAAAGACAAATAACAACGAAATACAAATAATATCAAATAATTACATTATCTGTAACGATCTAGGTGAGGGTGCTTTTTTTGAGCATTCTTATATATCGAATGAAGAATTTGATATTCCTAATAATATTTATACTGACAGAATTGGTCATTGGCTTTCTTCTAAAAACTCACTTAATAAAAGCGTTGAAACATGGTTAACTGCCATTGAACTATATCGTAAATCTGTTGAGTCAGTACAAAGTTCCGACGCGCTTCTATATTCTTGGTATTCCCTTGAGCATTTTATCAATAAATCGGAAAAAATTACTGTGAGGCTTCCGAGGGAATTTGATAAACCTGTTTTTGAAGAATGGTACAATGCGAACAATATTTCAGTCCTACAATTATTGCTCGCTATTGTTACCATTAAATCCCATCTTTTTGATCTACTAACTATTTTTGCGGATAATTTAGCGAGAAAAGGCTTTCTATGGGATAGATTCTCAGTATCTGATGAAATTTTAAATATATTTTTTATTAGTAAAAAAGATAACGGTTCTATTCGGATAAACGCAAGTAATTTTGTTGAAAACTTTCAATTAATTTTTGATGATTTTGAGCAGAAAAATAGTCAAGTAGATAAATATATAAGTGAGATTCGTGGTCATTTTATTGATCACACAACTTGCTTGAATAAAATAAAACAAGCAATAATCGATGTCAAAAATGATGTGTATAATATCTATCGCATTAGAAATATGCTAGTTCATAGTAGTAACACAAAAAGTAAGCTTTTAGAATATTATTCAAAAAGAAATAAGGAATACAGCTTAAGACTTATTTTAGAAATCAGAAAATATTTATTTAAAACCGAGAGTGATCCTGAAATACAGCCGATAAATACTTATTTTACAAGGACGATAATTGATGCTAACGTGGCATTTGAAGCAGTAGTCAATAATGATATGGATAAATTCAGAAAATGGATAATACAATAGGAAATTCTACGACAAGTAGCCGCAAAAATTGATAATATCGAGGGTAGAACTGAAAAAAGCAATTTGGCCGCCGCTACAGCAATTCTGGCGGGGTTAGTATTAAGTAAGGAAATCATCGGAAGCTTATTAAGGGAAGAAATTATGCGCGAATCAGTTATTTATCAGGATATCCGGGAAAGTGGAAAAGCACAAGGAAGAGAGGAAGGAAGACGAGAAGAAGCGGTTTCTTTGATTCTACGGCTACTTAACCGTCGTTTAGGTGAAATATCGTCGACTTTAGGCCAACAAATCCGAGAACTATCTCTAGAACAATTAGAAACTTTAGGAGAAGCGCTGCTCGATTTTACCAGCTTGACAGATCTGACCACTTGGTTATTGGAGATAGAAAATTAAATCCCCAGAAGATGTCTGCTCGTCCTGCGTTAAATTTTTAAATACTGGCTTTTTTTGTATTGATTTAACCATGGCTACCAGCGATATTCCCCATTCTACTCACTCATCCCCAAAACCCCTGCCAAAACTGGGACTTTTCACCATGTTTCGCTTAGGACTCTTTCAGATGGGACTAGGTATTATGTCTCTGCTGACTTTGGGGGTTCTCAATCGGATTATGATCGATGAGTTAAAAGTTTTACCCTTTCTCGCCGCAGCTGCGATCGCTATGCACCAGTTTGTTAGTCCAGCACGCATCTGGTTTGGGCAAAGATCCGACGGTAAAACTATTTTAGGTCATCATCGCAGCGGTTATGTCTGGATTGGGGCGGCAGTTTTTACCGCTTTAGCTTTTATTGCTTTGCAGGTAGTCTGGCAATTGGGACTTAGTATTCAAACTTCGGGATGGAATACCATTTCCTACGCTTGGATTGCCCTCTTAGCCTTAATTTTCGCCCTCTACGGACTCGCTTTAAGCGCCAGTTCCACCCCTTTTGCTGCCCTCTTGGTGGATGTGTCCGATGAAGATAATCGATCGCAATTAGTTGCTATAGTTTGGTCAATGCTGATGGTGGGAATTGTCGTCGGGGCGATCGTTAGTTCTCGTTTGCTGGATACTCCCAATATCTGCGGTACAAATATTTTGACCTATGATCCGACTCAATCAGCCCCTATAGCCAATATTCCGCAACTACAGGCGACAATTAACCCCGTGTTCACGATTATGCCCGCTATCGTTTTTGGTCTTTGTATTTTAGCGACTTTTGGCGTAGAAAAAAAATATTCTCGTTTTAGTAGTCGGTCCACTCTCGTGCAAAGAGAGGATCAAATTACCTTTAAAGATGCGTTACAGGTTCTCACCGCTAGTCGGCAAACCGGTTTATTTTTCACCTTTCTGCTGATGATGACTTTGAGTTTATTTATGCAGGATGCAATTATGGAACCGTTTGGGGGCGAGGTTTTTGGGATGTGTATCGCCCAAACCACCCAATTAAACGCTTTTTGGGGAACCGGAACCCTTTTTGGTATTGCCGCCACGGGATTTATGCTCATTCCCCGCATCGGTAAACAAAAAACCACTAAATATGGCTGTATTTTTGCAACAATTTGTTTTATTCTCTTGATTTTTGCCGGCTTTTCTGCTAATCAAAGTTTATTAAAATCAAGCTTGCTCTTTTTCGGTTTAGCTTCGGGAATGATTACCGCCGGGGCTACCAGTTTAATGTTAGATTTAACCGCAGCCGAAACCGCAGGAACTTTTATCGGCGCTTGGGGATTATCCCAAGCGATCGCCCGGGGATTAGCCACGGTTTTAGGCGGTACGATTTTAAATATCGGTAAAGTTGTCTTTTCTAGCCCGGTTTTAGCCTATGGCTTAGTTTTCCTTGTGCAAGCACTGGGAATGATCCTAGCAGTTTGGTTATTAAGTCGCGTCGATGTCAAGGAATTTAAGGAAAATGCCCGAGCAGCGATCGCAACGGTAATGAAAGGAGAGATCGACTAGCAAAAGCAAGCAAAAGTGAGATAACAGGAGAATTAGCCCGATCGGGGGAAGTTGGTTAGCAGCTTTTTTCCTATCCTAAAAGTAGAGAGGAAAACGAAAGAGGAGGCGAAAAAGATGAAAAGGACTTTAATGATTGTTCTAGGTTCCCTAGCCTCCTTACTGCTGATTAACCCCGTCGGTGCGGAAAATCCCCAACAGGTACAAGAGTTATTGAATACGCGGGAATGTCCGGGCTGTGATCTCCGTGGTGCAGATTTAAGAGGGGCGCATCTAATCGGTGCCGATTTGAGAAAAGCGAATTTACAGGGAGCTAATCTGGAGGAAGCTAACTTAGAGGGCGCAGATTTGACCGATGCTAACCTAGAAGGCGCAAATTTAACCGCAGCTTTTCTGACTAATGCCAGTTTGAATCAAGCTGATCTCGATGGAGTCAATTTCACCAGCGCGGTGATTTATGATGCTGATGTGACGGGTGCATCAATGGAGAGAATTAACTTGACAAATGCTCAGATTTATGGTACTGGTATCGCTGTGGGTGGTGAAAGTCCTTAGATGTTCTTGTCCTCAAAATATAGTTAATTTTGTAACAGATGCGAGTGTCGCGTCTGTTTTTTTATACACTTTTACTAAATAGTTTGAGTTATAAAATAACAGGCATGACTCAACTCACACCGCGCCCTAGTGTCTTAATTGTCGATGATTTGCCCAATAATGTGCGGCTATTGTCGATTATGCTCACCGAGAAGGGATATCAGGTACGGAAAGCGATTAATGGACAGATGGCCCTGAATACAGTGCGATCGCTAATTCCCGATCTGATTCTCCTTGATATTAATATGCCCGATCTCAATGGTTATCAAGTTTGTGAACAGTTAAAAGCTGATGAAAAAACCAGAGAAATTCCCGTGATTTTTATCAGCGCTCTTGATGATGTCTTCGATAAAGTCAAAGCTTTTCAAGTGGGAGGTGTTGATTATATTTCTAAACCTTTTCAAGGGGAAGAAGTCATGGCCCGCATTGAAAATCAATTAACTATTTGCCGTCAAAAAAAACAACTACAAAACGAAATTAAAGAACGTCAAAAAACTGAGGAAACTTTAGAAATTTATCTTCATGCTGTCTCTCACGATCTCCGCAATCCCGTGATCGGGATGTTAATGATCTTAAATAATTTAATTAAAAATTCTCAGGGAGAAACTAAAGAAGTATCCCGGAAGATTTTACAACAGATGGCCGACAGTTGCGATCGACAATTAACTTTAATTGATTCTCTTGTCGAAACCCGACAAAATGATCTTTGGGGAGTTTCCCTAGAACTAAATCCTTTATCTCTCTACGAAATTGGTCAACAGATCGGTCAGGAATGGGAGTTAAGATTAAAGGAAAATCAAGCAACTTTAATTAATAATTTTTCCCCCGATTTACCCTTAGTTAATGCCGATGCTCACCATCTCTGGCGAGTTTTTGAGAATTTATTAGCCAATGCCCTTAAACACAATCCCCAGGGGATAATTATCACTTTCTCGGCTAGACTAGAGGGCAATTATCTCCGGTGTAGCATTGCCGATAATGGGGTGGGAATTAGCGAAACCCAGAGAAAACAATTATTTGATCGCTATCAACGAGGCAATAATAATAATCAGATTAGTTTAGGACTAGGTTTATATCTATGTCGTCAAATTATCCATGCTCACGGAGGGGAAATTGGCATTATGAATAATGACGAAAAAGGTTCACAATTTTGGTTTACTTTGCCCTACTAAGCTGTTGACTAAGTAGGTAGATGTTAAAAACTTTCAGACACCACCCTTATCAAGGGGGGATTAAGGGGGGATCGGCACCCCCCTTATCAAGGGGGGATTAAGGGGGGATCGGCACCCCCCTTATCAAGGGGGGATTAAGGGGGGATCTATCTTCAATTTAATTATAACCAGCTACTTATCTACATTACTCGTTAAGACTGTCTATGAGCAGGAAGAGCCAGTTTAAACATTTGTTTTTTCCTGTTACCAGGGAAAGAAACGGCTAAGATCTATTTAGATCAACTATCTTCACTTGCCATGGCCGCTAATGCCGACTATTCTGCCCATTCTAGCCTTAACTTGCAACAACCTTGGCATACCTATCCGGTGGAAACAACCCTATCTATCCTCGGTAGTTCGGCTGTTAATGGCCTCAATAGGGAGCAAATCGCCGAAAGAATTAAATATTATGGCAAAAATGAACTAAAAGAACGTCCAGGGCGCAGTAATTGGCAAATTCTCCTAGATCAGTTTACCAATATTATGCTCCTCCTCTTAATTGCCGTGGCCATAATTTCCGGAGGACTGGATTTACTGGAATTGCAGCGCGGTCATCTGGCTAAAATTGGTGTTCCCTTCAAAGATACGATCGCTATCTTAACAATTGTCATCCTCAATGGCATCCTCGGCTATCTGCAAGAAAGTCGCGCCGAAAAAGCTCTGGCCGCTTTAAAAAAACTTTCCTCTCCCCAAGTTAATGTTATTCGCGAGGGTCAACGCACAGAAATAGATGCGGTTAATCTCGTCCCCGGGGACATCATGCTGATTGAAGCGGGAACCCAAATCAGCGCCGACGGCCAAATTATCGAAGCTTTTAACCTGCAAATTCGCGAATCGGCCTTGACAGGAGAGGCAAATAGTGTTAATAAATCCGCCTCCATTGACCCCTTAGACAGGGATACTCCCCTTGGCGATCGCTTAAATTTTGTCTTTACTGGAACAGAGGTACTGCAAGGCCGGGCCAAGGTCATCGTTACCAGTACGGGGATGACAACGGAATTAGGCAAAATCGCTCAAATGTTAGCAACAGTCGGCAATGAACCCACTCCTCTCCAAAAAAGAATGACTCACTTGGGCAATGTCCTTGTTGCTGGTTCTCTCATTCTAGTGGCCCTGACTATTACCATCGGCCTGATCAATGCCGGTTGGTCGGCCCTAGAGGAATTAGTCGAAGTTTCCCTTAGTATGGCAGTAGCCGTCGTTCCCGAAGGATTACCCGCAGTTATCACCCTAACTCTCGCCCTAGGTACCCAACGCATGGTCAAACGTCAGGCCTTGATTCGTAAACTGCCGGCAGTAGAAACCCTTGGTTCCGTTAATGTGATCTGTTCCGACAAAACCGGGACGCTAACGGAAAATAAAATGATTGTACGCGAGATAGAGACAGTTAATCGCAGTTTTTTAGTTACTGGGGAAGGATATAGCCCAAAAGGACAATTTTTAGACTCCAAGCAACGGGCGATCGATCCCAAAACCGATCTAGAATTACATCGTCTTTTAATTGCCAGTATCCTCTGCAACGATGCCAGTTTAGACCTCGATAACGGTCACGATAGCATTTTAGGCGATCCCACGGAAGGAGCCTTATTAGTTTTAGGGGCGAAAGCGGGCTTAAATTTATCCCTAACCAAGCAAGAGTTCCCTAGAATCGCTGAAATCCCTTTTTCTTCCCAAAGAAAGCGAATGTCGGTCATTTGTCAAGGAGTCAATCGCGTACTATTTACCAAAGGTTCCCCGGAATTAATCCTTGAACAGTGTCTCTCCTACCAATCGGGATTAGAAAGTCTTCCTTTTGGGGATAGGCAAAAAGAAAAAGTCTTAGTCGCTAACAATGCTATGGCTAACAGGGGTTTACGAGTCTTAGGATTAGCCTATAAAACACTAATTTATCCGCCAGAATCAACTGAAATCAGCGAAGATGAGCTAATTTGGTTAGGAATGGTCGGTATGATCGACGCAGCGCGACCGGAGGTACAAATCGCCGTGGCTAGGTGTCGAGAAGCGGGAATCCGTCCGATCATGATCACCGGCGATCATCAATTAACCGCTCTAGCGGTGGCTAAAAGTCTTGGTATTGCCCAAGCGGGAGCTTTAGTCATCTCAGGGCAAGAATTAGATAAATTATCACCAATTCAGCTAGAAAACATCATTGACAAAACTAACATCTATGCCCGTGTTTCCCCCGAACATAAATTAACTATTGTCCGCGCCTTGCAAAAAAAGGGTAAATTTGTCGCTATGACCGGAGATGGGGTTAATGATGCTCCGGCCCTGAAACAAGCAGATATCGGCATTGCCATGGGAATCTCCGGCACCGATGTCACCAAAGAGGCTAGTGATATGATTCTCCTTGATGATAATTTTGCCACCATCGTCGCTGCCACGGAAGAAGGGCGAGTGGTTTATAACAATATTCGCAGTTTTATTAAATATATTCTCGGCAGTAATATCGGGGAAGTGATTACTATCGCTGCTTCGCCTCTTTTGGGTTTAGCTACTCCTCTCACTCCCCTACAAATTCTCTGGATGAATTTAGTTACTGATGGTTTACCCGCGTTAGCTTTGGCAGTGGAACCCGCTTCTCCTAATATTATGCGTCGCCCTCCTTTTAGTCCCCAAGAAAGTATTTTTGCTCGCGGTTTGGGCAGTTATATTGTGAGAATTGGGATTATTTTTTCGATTATTAATATCACTCAAATGTTAATCGCTGTGCGCTTGGATCCACTTTTTGGTAATACTGGTTCATGGAAAACTATGGTTTTTACTACTCTCTGTTTAGCTCAGATGGGTCATGCCATTTCCGTGCGATCGAGCGATCATCTTACCATAGAAATGAATCCTTTGACTAATCCCTATCTCTGGGTAGCAGTAACCCTGACGACAATTTTTCAACTGATGTTAATCTATGTTCCTGCTCTGCGGGATTTTTTCGGCACTCAATTTTTAACTAAAGAAGAATTATTAATCTGTTTGGGATTTAGTACCTTATTATTCGTTTGGGTGGAGTTAGAAAAATTATTTACCCGTTGGTATCATCGGCGATAATCAGGGAGCTTTTTTCATTGTTCAGTAAACAGTGAATTGAAAACTCAAATCCCATAACTGATAAACCCCATCCACAGGGAAAACCGTAGTTTGGCTTTTTTAGCTACGATTCTTATATAGGGTTTGCGGCAAAAAGTACGGGCGAAGCATTCGGATAGAAAATCTACGGTTTCATCGATAGGTTATTGCCCGAATGCTTCGCCCCTACAGGACGCGGGCCGATGAAGACGCAAGGTTTTGAAGCACGATTCTCTCAAAATCTTGCACCTGTTTCCAGAGAAAAGCCAGAAAGCCCCTACCTTGCCTACATTTCACATTTATTCAGCAAATCCTACATAGTAATAATTTTAAGGTTTAGTGCCTTGGCCGTGAAATTCCAGTTCTCTAGCTGATTGCGGTTTGGCTTACTATTAAAAACTGATTTGATCTAAGATTGAATCAGCAATATTGTATTGGGAGTATCAAACAATGGAACCAGTTTCTCTGATTATCACGGCCTTGACTGCCGGTGCGGTTGCTGCGGCTAAAGATACGGCGGAAAAAGGCGTTAAAGATACATATCAAGGTTTGAAAACCTTGATTAAGCGTAAGTTTGCTAATGATGCTTTAGCACAGGCAATGGTAGAGGCAAAACCAGAGGATATCAAGAAAGCTGAAGGTTTGTTAAAAGATAAAATTGTCGAAGCCGGGGTTGATAAAGATAATGAAATCACTAAATTAGCCCAAGATTTACTAGACAAGCTCCAAGAACAACCCGGTGGACAACAAATTATCACCCAAAATATCAGTAATGTTAAATATGCTGCTACCTCTGGCACGGGTAATGCTAGTATTAGCGGCATCACCGAGCATGGCACATCTAAGGATGACTGAGACTGTATTTTAATTAATCAGGATGGTTGATATGTCAGAACCAAGCGAAATTCAACAAAATATTACAGAAGCTCAATATGCTGCTGCCTCTGGGACTGGCAATGCAACCATCACGATTACCAATTACTATTATCGAGAAGAAGCAAGAATAGCACCTGCTGATTCTGCCGATGTTGCCGATGATAAACTGCCCTGTCCCTATCGTGGCTTGTTTCATTTTGGGCCAGGAGATGCAGAATACTTTTTTGGGCGCAAAAGCTTTATCACAAACCTATTTCAGGCAACCCAAACCCGTAATTTCATCCCCCTATTAGGTGCGTCGGGAAGTGGTAAATCCTCGGTAGTTTTTGCGGGATTAGTCCCCAAATTGCAACAAGAAGGTCACTGGCAGTTTACCCATTTTCGTCCCGGTTCTGACCCTTTTCATGCCCTAGCTTTAGCATTAGTTCCCCTTTATACAACTAATTTAAATGAGACAGAACGCCTCGCCCAAGCGCGTCAGTTAGCCAATTATTTGCGTGATGGCGATATTTCTTTAGCTGACGTTGTTGCCCAAATCCAACAGAATTATCCCAGTGAACGGGTGCTGGTAATTGCCGACCAATTTGAGGAACTTTATACCCTCTGTCCTGATGAAACAATCCGTCGTAATTTTCTCGATAAATTAACTACATCCCCTTTTGAAAGGGTAGGAATGGTGTTGGTATTAACGATGCGGGCGGATTTCTTGGGGAATGCTCTTTCCTATCGTCCCTTTGCTGATGTCTTGCAAAATACCGACTTGAAATTGGGGCCGATGAACCGAGAAGAACTCACAGAAGTTATTGAAAAACCGGCGCAAAAATTGGGGGTGACATTGGAAGCGGGACTGGTGAAACGCATCCTCGATGATGTGGAGAGTGAGCCGGGGAATTTGCCATTACTAGAGTTTGCTTTGACGGAATTGTGGCAGCGGCGACAGGGCAAAGAATTAACCCATCTGGCATATACAGAAATTGGCCAAGTGCAGGGTGCTTTGGCCCGCCATGCCAATGAAGAATATGACAAGCTGAGTGAGGCGCAACGGAAAGAGGTGCGGCGCATTTTCATCCAATTGGTACGCCCAGGGGAAGGCACAGAAGATACGCGGCGGCTGGCGACAAAAGCGGAATTAGGGGCGGTAAATTGGGCGCTGGTGAAACAACTGGCGGATGCGCGTTTAGTTGTCACCAGTCGCAGTGAAGAGGCACAGGTGGAGACGGTGGAAGTGGTGCATGAAGCACTGATTCGCAATTGGGGGGAATTGCGGGGCTGGATGGACACAGACCGGGTTTTTCGCGCTTGGCAAGAGCGATTAAGGGCAGGAATGTATCAATGGCAACAGATAGAAAATGGAGACGTAACTGGATGGGATGAAAGCAGATTGTTGCGGGGTACAGCGTTGGCGGAGGCAGAAGAGAAGCTGAAACAACGTCCAGAGGATTTGAGCGAAGGGGAGCTATTTTATATCCAAGTAAGTGTAAAACTGCGAGACAAAGAACAAAGGCGGCGAGAACGTGTAAGACGACAGACTGTTTATGTTTATGTACTAGCAGGAGGTTCGATTTTGATTTTAGCTTTGGGTATATTGATTCAATGGCAGAACGCCGAAAAGCGAAAAGAAATAAATAACCTTGAACGACAACTAGAGTACGAGATAGAGTCCGCGAAAGAACAAGTAGAGTCCGCGAAAGAACAAGCGAGGACAAGCAAAATTCATGAGAGAGGGAGAATGTGTTACCAACTCCTAAGAGATAGGAATTGGAAACAAGGTTATGGAACGGTTGAGGAGTATGAAGAAAACAAAAGAAGGTTTGATTATTGTGAGTCGGAATGGGGTAAATAAAAGTAACACCGTGTGCGACTTTTTCAAAACTCTGATTTCACAAGTATTTCAAAGATACGGACTTGGCACGTTATTAGTGTCAGTTTCAGTCCTGACGGCAAGACTTTGGTGAGCGGTAGTCGGGACAAAACTATCAAACTCTGGAATGTAAAAACAGGCCAAGAAATTCGCACCCTCAAGGGGCATAATGGCCCTGTCTATAGCGTTAATTTTAGTCCCGACGGCAAGACTTTGGTGAGCAGTAGTGATGACGGGACTATCAAGCTCTGGAATGTAGAAACAGGCGAAGAAATCCGCACCCTCAAGGGGCATGATTACCCTGTCAGAAGCGTTAATTTTAGTCCCGACGGCAATACTTTGGTGAGCGGTAGTGATGACAAAACTATCATACTCTGGGATGTAAAAACAGGCAAAAAAATCCACACCTTCGAGGAGCATAATGGCCTTGTCAGAAGCGTTAATTTTAGTCCCAACGGCGAGACTTTGGTGAGCGGTAGTTGGGACGGGACTATCAAACTCTGGAATGTAAAAACAGGCAAGGAAATCCCCACCTTCCATGGCTTCCAGGGGCATCATGACCGTGTCAGAAGCGTTAATTTTAGTCCCGACGGCAATACTTTGGTGAGCGGTAGTGATAACAAGACTATCACACTCTGGAATGTAGAGACAGGCGAAGAAATCCACACCCTCAAGCGGCATGATGGCCGTGTCAGAAGCGTTAATTTTAGTCCCGACGGCAAGACTTTGGTGAGCGGTAGTTATGACAAGACTATCAAACTCTGGAATGTAGAAAAACGCCAAGAAATCCGCACCCTCAAGGGGCATGATGGCCCTGTCAGAAGCGTTAATTTTAGTCCCGACGGCAAGACTTTGGTGAGCGGTAGTGATGACAAAACTATCAAACTCTGGAATGTAGAAAAACGCCAAGAAATTCGCACCCTCAAGGGGCATGATAACTCTGTCCGAAGCGTTAATTTTAGTCCCGACGGCAAGACTTTGGTGAGCGGTAGTTGGGACAACACTATCAAACTCTGGAATCTTGGGACAGACTGGGGTTTAAGTGATTTAATGGGGCGTAGTTGCGATTGGGTGCGGGTTTATTTGCACAACCCTAATTCTGGTGTCAGGGAGGAGGATAGGCATTTGTGTGATGGCATTGGTACAAAGAATTAATTGTCAGCTAAGTTAGTTCTGGTTAAGAAGATTTGGTCATGACTTCTACTATTTATCTGTTAAAAAAATGACAGGAGATACTTTATATATAAGCACTCAGGTTTTACCCGGTAATAAGATTGAAATTGCCACCCCTGAATTAAATGTGGGTGAGGTGTTTGAAGTTTTAATACTTGCCAAAACTCCTCAAGATAATAATGAATCTGATCCGTTAATAGGTTTATTTAAAATTTCCCCCAGAGGAATATTTAGCAATGATTAAACTAGCTGCATTGGTACGAATATCACCTAGTTAATGCTAAATTTATCATCATTAACCAGTAAAATAATTTTATTGCTTAAAGGGATTAATAATAGTGAATTTTTTATTAATAGTTAAACCATCCTGCATATCTTCTGAATACAAAATATTTGCATCAGAAAATAAAGCGCAAGCAATCACCAAACTATCCCAAAATGATAGATGATATTGAGTTCTCAGATTAGATGCAGATTCAAAAATATCAAGATTAAATGATATAACTTGATATTTTCAAAAGGAAATAATTAATTTAAACAGTTGTTTTTCATCAAGCTTATGCTTTTTAAGTAAATTACAAGAAACCTCATTAATTATTTGGGTACTGATAATGATGGACTTTTCTTTAATTAATTGTTTCGCTAATATTCTTTTAGTTTCTTCTTTTTTATCAGTGGAAAAAGCATAAAGCCAAATATTAGAATCAACAAAACAACTATGATTTTTAAATTCTGTCATAAATTTCTTCTCGTTTCATAAATTCTAAATTATCAACCTCTATAGGATTTTCCAATAGGTATTCAATCATATCAATTTCAGTTTCCCTTTTACTGAGTTGATTTTGAGCTTTAAATGCAGCAATAAGTACCTGTATCTGCTGAATTTGTTCAGATTTAAGTCCAGTTACATTAATATTTTTAATCATGGCTACATTGGAATAATTTTTACTTTAATTATACTAATTACACCCTATCACAATAATGCTCTTACTTTTTTACATCTTTGACTAAAATTATCGGTGTTTATGAAGAGTTATTATAGCCTAGTCTTTGAATTATAACAAAGAGAGGCAAACTCCGTCACTTACGTCCCCAATTCATCATCAATCAAAGTTTACCGCTTGGATAACCGAGAAATAACCCGTTTAAAGTCATATCCCCCCGTAAGCAAAACTAGCTCGACTTTTGTGCTTTTCTAAGCATACTGCCTAGTCAGGTTAAATAAAACTAAAGCTATTGAGAGAGAAATAAAAATCTACACTTCAACCAAATGAACCCAACTTAGAGAAGATTTAACGCTGTTAAATAAGCGTTTATCGCTAGTGTATAAATTTGCTTGAAATCGTTGAGCTAATACTAGATAATGGGCATCATAAGTAGCAGGAAGATTCAAGGTTTGCGAAATTTCTATTGCTTGGTAATGGAGGTAATGATCTCCATGAAACTGAATAGGTAAATCTAAGACTTCTGTAAGGAGGGTTTGCGCTTCCGTCTCCAAAATTTGACCAGCTTTTTTCAGATGATAAAATACGTTAGTGACTTCGTAACATAATAAAGTTGGTGCAATCACTAAATTTTCCTCGGTCATCCATTTTTGCCAGAGTTGACTGTACATTGTTACAGAAGGTTCAACCGTTGTTAAACGAACTATAAAACTAGAATCAACACAGATAAATGTATTAGTCATTATTTTCTCTATTCACTCACAATTTCTTCCATCAATTGCCGATCTCTTTCTTCTCTCATTTGATGAATAATTTCAGTAACATCGGTTTTAAATGGTTTTCCCTGACGACGTTCATAAATGGCTTTTCGAGTTGCGTCAATTCGTTCTAATGCAATTTCCCAAGAGGGGTGATCTTTGAGTTTTTTTCCTAACAATTCTTGTTCTTCTAGGGACAAGGATTTAATTGCATTAACTAGAGATTCCACGAGTTGAATATTCATTTTTTTACATCTTTGACTAAAATTATCGGTGTTTATGAAGAGTTATTATAGCCTAGCCTTTGAATTATAACAAAGAGACGCAAACTCCGTCGCTTACGTCCCCAATTTATCATCAATCAAAGTTTACCGCTTGGATAACCGAGAAATAACCCGTTTAAAGTCATATCCCCCCGTAAAAAAAATTAGCCCGACTTTTTTAACAATTGTCGGCAAAATTTTGCTTGCTTTTTTCACGGCTTTTTGCAATAATATTTTTATAAGACTTTATATATAATGGAGTGGCAGAGTTCACTAAAAAACGCACAGATTTCCATTATAAGAAAAGTATAACCGAAGCCGCCGCCCAAGTCAAGGGATTACTCCTCTTTTTTTTGAGAAGTTTTCAAAGAAAAAAAATCAAAGAGGCAGCCGGAGATATTCGGTTTTTCTTCACTATTTGGGCGAAAAAACCCTTTTAGGATGCCTATAATAGGAGATAGAAAGGGTTAAAAACTAAAAAAAAATGGCGGAGAGAGTCCAGAAAATCCTTGCCCAGTGGGGAATTGCCTCCCGAAGAAGGGCGGAGGAGATGATCGTAGCCGGCCGGGTGAGACGGAATGGCAAAATCGTGCAGTTAGGAGAAAAAGCCGACCCCGAAAAAGATCACCTAGAGATAGACGGAAAAAAAATTGAACCGGCCAATCGTCCCAAAAGATTGTATATACTGATCAACAAACCCATTGGTGTGGTTTCTACCTGTAAGGATCCACAAAACCGGCCGACGGTAATCGACCTTTTGCCCGACTCCCTCGCCAGCGAGACAGGGTTACATCCCGTAGGCAGGTTGGACATCAACACCACTGGGGCTTTACTCCTCACCAACGACGGTCAACTGACCCTCACCCTCACCCATCCCCGTTATCATTTGCCCAAAACCTATCGGGTTTGGCTAGATGGTGCGATTGATAGACTTGCTCTCCAGCGTTGGCGAGAAGGTATCCTCTTAGAGGGAAAAAAAACCTTACCCGCACAGGTTGAGATACTCAAGCAAACCGACCAAAAAACCCTACTAGAAGTTATTTTAGTGGAGGGAAGAAATCGGCAGATTCGCTCTGTAGCCGAAGAGTTAGGCTATCGCGTCCTGAAACTTCATCGCAGTGCCATCGGTCGTATTCAACTAAACTCTGGTAATAATTCCCCCTTACCCTTGGGTGATTACCGTTTTTTAACCCTTGATGAACTGAAATATTTAAAGAACCAGATTAACTAAGCTGAAAGTCAGCCCTAATAGCGATATGTTTCGCCTTCTCCAATCACAACTCGACCCCCAGCGTAAACAGCGAACCAAATTACTGGAAATCGGCGTTTATTTGCAAAAAAATCGCCTAGAACAGTCCCTTTCTCTCGAGGAAATTGCCCAGAAAACCCTAATCCCGCGCCATCGCCTAGAAGCGTTGGAAGCGGGGGATTTGGAGGCATTGCCCGAACCGATTTATATTCGTTGGTTAATCAAACAATTTGCCGATAGTCTGTCCCTGGATGGTGAGACGATTAGCCGACGTTTTCCCACCAAGGTCAATAACTTTTTTAGGGGAACAAAACCGTCTTTATCGCTGCCAAGTCTTCAAATTCGCCCGATTCATCTCTATTTTCTCTATTTAATCTTAGTTATTGGTTCCGTACAAACCCTATCCCACGTCCTGCAAAAATCGGTACTGCAATCGAATCGCTTACCGCCGCCTTCCTTGCCACAACAGCAAATTGTCCAACGGAAAAGCAATCCCCTTCAACCGGTAGCCAACAAAACCAGTAATAATCAGCAGCTGGTGGTGGGGGTAAAACTGGAGGATGACTGCTGGCTGCGGGTGGTGGTGGATGGGAAGACAGAATTTGAGGGTGTGCTGCCCCAGGGAACCCATCGCACTTGGCAAGCAAACCGAGAATTAACCGTGAGAGCGGGTAATGCCGGCGGGGTTTACGTTGCTGTTAATAACGCCAATGCTAAACAACTAGGGCAACCGGGCAAAGTCGGGGAAGTCACCTACCGGGCAAATTGAGCTAATTTATGCAAAAGGTCTTTTCACCCCTCGATCGCCTTCAGGGAGGGTTAATCGGGGCATATATTGGGGAATCCTTGCATAATCAACCCCTAATACCAGCCTTTAACTATGAGGCTACACCGAGGACGACCCTGCTTTTGCAAGCTCTGCAATCTCAGGAGGATTTTTCCCTTGCGATCGCAGCCAAGCAGCAGTCGGAATCGGCGTTATTATTTGTGCTGTTGCCGGAGATTTTAACCTGGCCTGACCATGGGGAACGTTGGCAAGCTAGATTAAATTTTTGGCTAAAAAAGGGCTTAATTTCCGAGTTAACCCGACAAGAAGCGATAATTTGGGGAGAGGCAGTGGGTCTGTTATTACAGGGAAAAAGGCCTTTAAATCAGTTAATGGGGCAATTACTAACTATTAACCCCAAGAATAAGCTATTAGAGCAGATTCAGTCAGCTTTAGGGCAAAATCATCCCTTAGAGTCCATTTTATCGGCTTGGGCGAAAGATATCTCACCTTTAGGAATTGCGATCGCAGCTTCTCTCTATACCTTTCTGCAAACGAGCGAGGATTTCGCCGTGAGCGTGCGTCGCGCTAATTCTAGTCCCTATCAACGGCAATTAACTAGCACTTTAGCGGGAATTTGGGCGGGATTGTACAACGGTATCGGGGGGATTCCCCTAGCTTGGCGGCACAATTTGCCGAAAGAGCCAGTTAAACAGCAATTAATGGATAAAGCTGGGGAAATCTATCGAATTTCCCTGGGTGTATCTCCTCATCTTGTCCTATCTCCTCACACTGCCGTCGCTTACGGGGGAACAATCCAACCCCGTCCTAGCTTAAAATTGGTCTCTCAAGACAGTTGAAGATCGCTGTTATTTTGCCATCAGGCACTCGCTGGCTTTAATAAGCGATTACATCTCCTTCTTCCCAGTCAAGGGGAACATGGGGGAGTTGCCCGGCAATAGACTGGCGTGTGCTGGCAGAAATGCCTTTGGTGAAGATGCGTAACACCAGCTGCCCTCTGGCATCTAGACCGATTCCGGTGCCAGTTACACCGGGTTGAGCCATCAACCAAGCTTCTTGGCTGTCACGCAAAGCCAACAACTGTTCCTGAGTATAATTTTTCATTGGTGTTACCTCTATTAAATCGATGGTCGGCGACAAATAAATTTTAGCTGAAACAACACCCGATCGCCTCTAGGATTCGGCGATCAGGTGTGGAGATTGGCCAGAGGAAAACTTGAGGGGGAATTAGCGACTGTTGACAAATCTCTGAATCGAAAGTTGCGAGATCACGGATCCGATCGGGTTAGCAAAGGTGATACTGTTGTCTGTTCGTCCTGCAAAGAGGAGGGCGACCGGTTGATTGCTGTTTGCCGTCACGATCAGTGAACCAGAGTCCCCACCGCGACTAAAAGGATTGCCGCCGATGCCACGGATGCCGATCTGATTGCGGAATTGGGCGGCACCGCAGGAGTAGCCGCCGACGGAGATGTTGACGTTAATATCGGTAATCGTGCCGATAGTTGCTTGGGTTGTCCGACCATTTTTCTTCACCGTCATACCTAGGCGGGCGGCGATCGGTGTAGGATTGAGGGTGTAGCTGACATGACGCGGATCGACAAAACTAAAAGCTGTCCAAGCAACGGCCGCATCTACCAAGTTAGGGCCCGGACAGTTGACCCGGACAAAATTTTCCAAGAGGGCGATTCGATCGCCGGGGACAACCCCACCATCAACCCGTCCGGGCTGGATAATCGGATCGCCGATACGGGCGTTGTTGGAATTGGCGATGACGTGGTTATTACTCAACAGGCACAGCTTATTATTGCGTAGCACTACCAGACAGCCAAGAGTCCCCGCGGTTACTTGCGGATGACCGATGGAGACACCACAACGAACTGGGCGCGCATAACGACGATTATATAACTGGGTGACGATCTCGCCCACTTCTTCTATTTCCACAGGCATACCCCCGATCGAGGTGGGTACGGCGGCAAAAGCACTAGCGGCAATTGTCCCGGCCACTTTTTCGCTGACGTAAACTTTCAGAGTCACATCGGGGGTAAGCAGTCCACCGACGCTACGAAAACCGATGCCAGTGCCGAGAATACGTTCCCCTCCGGTGTCATAGTCCGCAATCGACTCGGATAGGGAGGCGGTAAAGGTTTCACTGCCTCCGAGGCGCTGTTCTAATTCTTCTTGGGCTGAAAACCAATCTTGAGTGATACCGATCGTATCGATCGACTCGGAGGCTTCCATTACTTCTAAGGCTTGATTTTCGCTTCCCAAAGGCGCATTGGGATCAAATTCGATCACATCTTTATTCGTTGATGATTCCATAGTAGAACCCTCCCGCTCATCGGGCATTTCATAAGGTTGAGTCATTGTTAAAACCGCCTTGTTCACAAGTGTTTTACTGGGGTTATTATTCCCAAAGTAAGAGAACCGAACATAACCAATTGACTCCTCAACAATTTATTTCTCTTAACTGGAACAAACCTTAGCTATATGCTATCTATACCTCCTATAAATTGACCCCTGTAACCAAGATTTTGAAATATTTATTTGTAAAACTTTTTATATCTTTATTATCTCTTGTTGTTCGAGCGAACTCAATTATAGCAGTTATCTTAATGGTTATATAGGGTTTGTTGAATAAATCTAAAAACCTTGTTGGATAATATCTTTAGGCTTTTTTGACATCAAAAAGTACTGGTCTTTGGACTTATCGGGGGGAAATTGTCCCTCTTATTCTTTGTGTGATCAGTTTAACTTATAAGCGATCAATCTTTGTGTCCTTTGTGTCTTTGTGGTTCGTTCCACACCCCACACCCCACCAACAAACTTTTTCAGCCAACCCTACTTAGTTTGAAAAATATTTTGCACCATTTTTTTATCTAAACCTGCGGCAATTTTATCTAATTCTGCTATTTCCCCACTGTCTAAACTCCATCCTAAAGCACCTAAATTATCCTCAGCTTGTCGAACATTTTTAGCTCCGGGGATGGGAATTGTTCCCTTACAGATACACCAATTTAAGGCAACTTGGCTAATAGTTTTATTTTTAGCTTGGGCAATAACTTCTAGGCAACTAATCAGAGGAGAAATAGCGGGAATTAATTGACCAAAAAGGAAGCGACGTAATCCAGGGGGTAAGTTTTTATTATCTCGATATTTCCCCGTTAATAACCCCAAAGCTAGGGGACTATAGGCAATAATTTTAATGCCCAATTGATCACATAGTTCCTTTAATCCTAAGTCAGTGAGAGGATAGGTAGAAAGGAGAGAATACTGTACCTGTAAACTGGTAATAGGAATGCCGCGACTGGCAAACTTTTGATAGGCAGACTTCAATCTTTTCGGTCCAAAATTGGATAAACCGACTCCTTTAACTAACCCCTTTTCCAGACAATCCCCCAATCCGTCTAATAATCCTCCCTCCTGCCATGGCGCATAATTGCCCGTTGACCAGTGCATTTGCACTAAATCCACCGGGCGGCCTAGTCTGGTTGCCGAAGCTTGACAAGCTTTCACCATGGCATGACGGGTTAAACGCCAAGGATAAGGGGCGAGTTTAGTGGCAATACGGATATGATCAGCGTTATAACCGCTATATTCCCCTGTAAAGCGTCCTAATAGCTTCTCACTCTGTCCGTTGAGTTTGCCTGTGCCGTAGGAGTCTCCCGTATCAAATAGGGTGACACCCCGCTCGACGCAGAGATTAAAAACCGCTTGTAACTGGCTATCCATACTCTCATCGTAACCCCAGAGAAGACGATTTCCCCAGGCCCAAGTACCGCAGCCCATGGGGGGAAGGGATAGAGTTTGATGTGTGACTGTCAAGGGATTCATGGGTTAGTTTCTCTGGGTTTTTTCTCAAGCTTTCAGCAAGATATTTTACTACTAAATCGATGTGGGTTTTTGTTTAACAAATAATCCCCGCAACCAATAGTAAAAACTATCGATGTAAGTAAAGATTACCGGCACAACCACCAAAGTTAATAGGGTGGAAGTGGTAAAACCACCAATAACAGCAATCGCCATCGGTGCGCGAATTTCCCCATCTGCACCCAAAGCTAAAGCAATCGGTAACATCCCGGCAACAGTGGAAACGGAGGTCATAATAATTGGTCGTAAACGAGAGACTCCCGAATCAATCATCGCCTTAAATTGCGGTTTCCCTGACTCAATACCACTCAGGGCAAAATCTACTAACAGAATCGCATTTTTAGTGACTAACCCCATCAGTAAAACTATGCCAATTAAAGCGTATAAACCTAACTCTTTTTGGGTAATTAAAAGAGCGATTAAAGTACCACCAATCGATAAAGGAAGGGAAGTTAAAATCGCTAGGGGATAGAGAAAATTGTTATACAACAAGACCAGAATCCCATAGATAGAAATAATTGCTAAACTTAACGCCCCCAAAAAACGAGCAAAGATATCGCGCATAATGCGAGCATCACCAAAGGGTTCTTCTGTCACCTCTGGGGGTAAGTTTTTCATGATTGGTAAAGCGCGAATTTGTGTCACCGCACTTCCCAAAGAAACTCCCTCTAAATTAGCTCCAATATTAACCTGACGTTGACGGTTAAAGCGTTGAATTTCCGCAGGTCCACTACCTAAGCTAATTGTCGCCACCGAGTTAAGCGGTACTAACGTCCCATTACTGCTAGGAACCCGCAAATTTTGCAGAGTTTCTATCTCGCTGCGTCCATCGTTGGCAATTTTTACCCGGATGGGAATTTGTCGGTCAGCAAGGTTAAATTTAGCTAAATTAAACTCATTATCGCCGATTAAAGCTAAAGATGCAGTACGGGCGATCGCTCTGACCGAGACTCCCTGATCAGCAGCCCGGACAGGATCCGGTTGAATAATAATCTCCGGTTTAACTAAACTTACCCCGGAACTTACCTCGACAAAACCGGGTAAAGCCCGCATTTCTCGCTCTAATTTTTGGGCAGTTTGGGTTAAAACATCGCCATTTTCACTTTTTAGGACAATAGCCACATCTTTGCTACTTCCTGCTCCCCCCTGCGCCCGAAAAGTCACTCTTGCCCCCGGTATCTTCTGGAAATCCCGACGGGTTTGTTCCTCAAATTGCCGTTGAGTTAGCGATCGCTGTTCCTTAGGAACTAAATTAACATATATTAACCCCGTGTTTACCCGCCCCGAATCTCCCGGAATAGCCAAAACATTAGCGACGGCGGGATTTTTTTGCAGTAAACTATTCACCTGATTGGCCACGGCAACAGTATCATTCAAAGTCGCACCGGGAGGCAATTCTAGGCTTATGGTACTTAATCCAGTATCCCCGGAACTAAATAACCCTTTTGGAATCAAGGGAACTAACTGTAAACTACCGATAAAAAAGGCCAAAGCCGCCAATAAAGTCAGGATTCGATGACGTAAAGCCCAAGTTAACAAACTTTTGTAGGGACGAAAACGGGGGCGCGAGGAGGGATTACTATCACCGGTTTTCAGCTTTTTCGGCTGTAAAATATAGGCACTTAACATCGGGGTGACGGTGACAGCGATCAAACTGGAGAATAGGGTAGAAACCGCCACCGTAACGCCGAAAGGTTGAAAGAATTGCCCCGGCACACCGCCCATAAAAGCAACCGGCAGGAATACCGCCATAATTGCCGCTGCACTGGCTAAAACGGCTAATCCAATCTCTTTTGAGGCATCAAAGGCCGCTTGCAGGGGTTTTTTACCCATAGCTAAATGTTGATCGATGTCCTCCACCATACACACCGCATCATCCACCAGATTACCCAAAGCTAAAGCTAACGCCAGTAGGGTCATGCCGTTAAGGGTATAATTCAGGGACTGCATCACCCAAAAAGTCGGGAAAATGGACAAAGGCAGGGCTAAACCCGTGATAATCGTGGCGCGCCAATTGCCTAAAAATAGACCTACCGTGATCACCGTCATCATACAACCAATCAGGAGATCGCTAAGAAGGCTTTCGTAACTAGCACGAATTGAGTCAGCACGGGTAAAAATTAATTGAAATTTAATATCTTCGGGGAGTTTTTTCTTTAAATTCTCGATTTCTTGGCGCACTGCTGTTTCTACCGTCACCAAGGTGCTGCCAGTCCCCCGTAGAATCGAAAAACCCACCACTGGCTGCCCATCTAAGAGGGCCATTTGTCGAGGATCACTGGAACTATCGCTAACTGTCCCTAAATTGCTTAAGGGGACGCTATCACCGTTAGGTAAAGAGATTTGATAATTTCTTAAATCTTCGATCGTTTCAGCGCTGCCGAGGGTGCGGACAGTTTGTTCACTGCCGGCGATTTCCGAGCGCCCTCCGGGTAAATTAATATTAAAACTGCGAATTTGGTCATTAACTGCCGTGGCCGTGATACCGTAGGCGATCAGACGGCCAGGATCTAAATCTACACGCACTTCTCGATCGACTCCCCCAACGCGATCGACTCGTGCTACCCCCGGCACTCCCGTTAAAGCGCGGCCAATTTGACGATCAACTAGATCACTTAATTCGGCGATCGATCTTTTCGGGGAGGAGATGGTGTAGTTCATCACCGCACCCCCGGCAAATTCTAAACGTTGGACAATTGGATCATTAGTATCTTGGGGTAAATCCTGCCGAATTTGCGCTATGGCATTGCGTACATCATTTGTAGCGCGATCGCTGTTAGTGCCGAGGATAAAGTTAACGGTGGTGGTGCTGCTGCCTTCGTTAACGGTAGAAGTAATTTGATCGATATTACCCAAAGCAGCCACCGCATCCTCGACTTTTTTGGTGACTTGGGTTTCCAATTCCTCTGGACCTGCGCCGGGTTGATTAACGGTGATAATCACGGCCGGAATGTCAATATTAGGAGAGCGATCGATCCCTAATCCTAGAAAGGCAATGTATCCCATTAGGGCCATAACCAGGGAGATCAGGATCGTCGGAATGGGATTTTTGATAGACCAATTAGAAATATTAAAAGCCATAATTTCAGTTATCAGTTATCAGTTATCAGTTATCAGTGGGTAAGTTATCAGTTACCAGATGTGAGTTTTCAGTTACCGGTTATCAGTTATCAGATTTGAGTTTTAAGTTTTAAGTTTTGAGTGAGCAGTATATATTAAGTGAGCCTGATCAAATGGCAGTTTGCTACTGTCTTTTCACCGATCACTGATTACTGATTACTGTTTACTGATCACTGATTACTGATTACTGATCGCTGATTGCCGTAATTTTGTCGCCATCACCGAGATAGGCTGCCCCTTTGACCACAATGCGATCGCCCGCTTGTAAACCGGTGAGAATTTCCACGCGGTTATTGGGCATAATTTGACCTAATTGCACAGTTTTGGCGGTAACAGTGTTATCAGGTTCCACTAAATAAACTAGAGCTTGATTATCTTTTTGAGGTAAAACCGCGGTCATGGGGACGGTTAAACTATTGCTAATATTTGTCACGATCGCACCTCGTAAAAACATCCCCGGTTTTAACCCTGTATTGTCGGTTAAATCGACTTTAACCGTTGCCTGACGGGATGCCTCATCGACGATGGGATTAATTTCGCGCACCTGTCCCGATAATTTTAAACTGCTATTAGCATCGGAAGTGATAGTAACGGGCGCTCCGACGCGGATTAAGGGCAATTGATTCTCAGGAACCCGCAATCTTAGCTCTAAACGCCCATTTTCGATGATTTTAAAGAGAGCATTTTGACCGTTGGTGGTATCCCCGATGCGGCCATTTCTTTCGGCAATTTTGCCACTAACCGGGGAAATCAGGCGCGTCTCGTTTAATTGGGCTTTAACAATGGCTAAACGGCTTTGAGCTTCCGCTAATTGGGCTGTAGCTTGGGCGATCACTTCGGGACGATTGCCGGCTTGCAATTGTGCCAGTTGCTGCTCTGCTTCTCCTAAACGAGATTGGGTCTGTTGTACGATCGCCGCTTTGTTTCTTTCTTCGTTGAGGACTTCATCGAGACGATCCCGGGCGATCGCTCCTTCCGCTTCTAAACTTTGGTTTCTCTGGACCCGTTTTTTAGCCAAATCCCAATCCGATCGAGCTTGACTAATTTCGGCTTTTATGCGTTGAATAGTTTGTTTAGCTCCAGCGATCTCCTCTTTACGGCTACCCGCTTGCAATTCTGCCAAACGCGCTCGTGATTGGGCGACATTTGCCTGTGCTTGGGTTAATTGCGCTTGTAGGACGGTATCATCGAGACGAGCGAGAATTTGACCTTGGCTAACGATATCACCCTCATCGACAAAGATTTCTTTGATTTGTAGTCCTGTCGCTTGGGAAAGAATCGGGATTAATTCATCGGCTGCCACGCTTCCAGTCGCTTTCAGGGTGCGGGCCACGGGAGTGGATTCTACCCTAGTGGTGGTTACTGTTTGTGCTGGTGCCTCATTTTTTGCCGCTACGGGCTGAGTATTGGGGTTTTGGGCTGTTTGGGGTCGATTAGCGAAACGAGTCGCCCCTAGGGTCAATAAAACCCCCAATCCCACACCGATAAATAAACCCTTTCCTCCCGATAGCCAAGAGTTGGTTTTTGTCGGTTTTGGCGAGTATTCGGTTTTCTCTGGCTCAATTTCAGGATTAAGTGCGATAATTTCGGGAACTAGCGAATTATCGGCTGAATGCTGGTTATTTTCTAGGGTATCTGGCCGCACGGTCTGCCCTCTCGGTAGATTCTGGATAAAATGTTAAGTTTTGTATCCATTTATAATCTAACGGAAAAAGGTCGCGGGTGGGGAAAGTGAGAAAGTGGACTTGCTGTAAAAATCCCAAATTGTCCTGGTTGGTGAGGAATCAGTAGTTAGGAGACTCCGAGACAGGAGAATTAAGAATGAGTAATAATCAATTAAATGGTTTATTTAGAGATTTTCTGCCAGTTAATCTGGCTCTCCCCTACTTGTGGTCATAAGAAAAAGTTATGAAAAAGTCAGAGATCCAAATTTTCTTGGCCCATGCCAGTGAGGACAAACCAGCAGTTTTGGCACTGTATAACCGCCTCAAGCAAGCGGGATATAAACCTTGGTTGGATAAAAAAGACCTGATTCCGGGTCAAATTTGGCGAGATGAAATTCCGAAAGCGATTAAAGCTAGTCAGATTTTTCTCGCCTGTCTGTCAGGGAAATCGGCTAATAAACAGGGATACATCCAACGGGAGTTGAGGATTGCACTTGATACCTTCGGAGAGATGCTACCGGGGACAATTTTTTTTATTCCCATGAGGTTAGAAGAATGCGAAATTCCTGATCTGCGAATGTCAGAAGTTGGCTTGAATCTGCGAGATATTCACCGGCTTGATTATTGGGAAGAAGACGGATTTGAGCAACTAGAAAGAGCAATTGGCTATCAGTTCAAGCTTGAACCAGAAGAGCCAAAACAACTGTTATCAGTATTTAACTTTGAGATCGTGCGAGTAAATGCGAAGGGTGAGCAAATCAAAAAAGAGTCGAAACAGTCCCAATATTTCAGGGAAGATCTGGGCAACGACATCACCTTAGAAATGGTTGCCATTCCGGGGGGAACTTTCCTGATGGGAACAGAAGATGAGGAAATCGAAAGACTGGTGAAAAAATTTAACCTGGACGGATTTAGATGGGAAAGACCTCAACATCGAGTAACCGTTTCTTCTTTCTACATGGGACGTTATCCCATCACCCAGTCCCAGTGGAAAGCGATCGCCGCAACCGCTAAAATAGACATCGACCTGGAGACAAACCCTTCTAAGTTCAAAGGGGATGAGCTACCCGTCGAACAAGTCAACTGGTACGATGCGATCGAATTTTGTGCAAGATTATCGAAGCTGACCGGAAGGGAATACCGACTACCGAGTGAAGCGGAATGGGAATATGCTTGTCGTGCTGGAACCACTACCCCATTCTACTTTGGGGAAACCATTACGGGGGAATTGGCCAACTACCGTGCCAGCGAAACCTACGCCGGGGAAGCGAAGGGAGAATATCGAGAAGAAACGACTCCCGTGGGACAGTTTCCCCCAAACGCCTTCGGACTCTACGATATGCACGGGAACGTCTGGGAATGGTGCGCCGATACCTGGCACGATAATTATGACCGTGCGCCGAGGGATGGCAGTGTCTGGATAAAAAATGGGGATGATAATTGTTCTCCTATGCGGGGCGGTTCTTGGTGCAGCAATCCGGATGTCTGCCGTTCTGCTTTACGCCTCTGCAGCGACCGCCCCGACAGCTACAGGGACGACGGTTTTCGGGTAGTCTGCGTATTCGGGAGAACTCTCTAACCCTTTTTCCTTTTTCCCCTTTTACCCTCATTCCCTATTTTTTCTCTTTTCTTTTCTTTCCCGCCCTTAGGCGGGTCGATTTTGTAGGGGCGAACTGTGGTCAGTGAGTTTATCGAACTGCGTTCGCCCGCCGGCAATAATCGGGTTAATCACGGGATTGGGGTTTTTTGGGGGTTTTTTGGTGGGGGTTGGGCGCACGCGGTGCGCCCCTACGGGTTTTGGGGGGGGTTTTTTGGGGTTTTTTGGTGGGGGTTGGGCGCACGCGATGCGCCCCTACGGGTTTTGGGGGGTTGGATTTTTTCGGG
>NZ_JADBTB010000053.1:0-13531 GCF_020246405.1 Microcystis sp. M083S1 | reverse complement strand
TTTAAATCAGTGGTTGGTTCATTTAATCACTTATCACTCCTTCGATAAGGTTTGCGAAAGATACAAGATAACTTTAAGCATAGCGGCAGCAATTACCAGTATTTTTGGGGCAGCTTTTCTATCAGAGTTAGGAACCAGTATCGGCGATAGTACCAGCAGTGTTTTTGTTTTGGCAGGATTATTTTTAATTATCGCTTGTCTTGGTCGTAATCAACCAGTTAAGGTTAAAACTATAATTCTCGCAGGATTGCTTTTAGGACTAGGAACAGGATTAAAATTGACCACGGCATTGTATAGTATCAGTTTAATCGTGGCGATTAGTTTTTTAACCAATACCATCAGGGAAAAGCTGCGTAATCTTCTGTCCTTAATTTTCTCTATGGCTGTGGGATTTTCCTTGACGATGGGTTATTGGATAATCCTAATGTGGACTAATTTTGCTAATCCCCTTTTTCCCTTTTTCAACAAAATTTTTCAATCTCCCTACATCGAAACAGATTTTAACCTGCAAGATGCACGCTTTTTACCGAAAGATGTTTGGCAATTTTTATTTTATCCCTTTTATTTTGTGCAGGAACAAACCCTAGTAGCTGAGGTAAAATTTAAAGAGACTCGTTTTGCTATTGCCTATCTTTTAATTGTTATTCTTCTGGGAGTAATTATTTATCAGTACACCTCTCGCCGTTCTCTAGAGCAACAAAATAATTTAGTCCATTTACCTATTCTCAGATTTTTACTACCTTTTTATTGTAGTGCCTATCTGATCTGGTTAAAGGGGTTTTCTATTTATCGCTATCTGATGGTTCTAGAGTTAATCACACCGGTTTTAATTATCCTGATTATTGCCTATCTTTATCCTCATAAAAGGACAGTTTTTATAATCTCTATCGCTATTTTTACCTTAATTGCTGCTACAGTCAAACCCTTAGACTGGTGGAGAATGGGATGGTCAGATAATTATTTTGGTATCGATAGTCAAGCATTAAAACCCTACGAAAATTCCACGATTGTTATGTGGGGAGATGAAGGAACAGGTTATCTAGTTCCCCATTTTCCTGCCTCGACTCGTTTTGTGCGATTGCGAGGAAATATGGGAGTCAGTGAAGGAACTTTAATGCGAAAAAATGCCGAGACATTTATTGCTAATACTCCCCCAGAATCTCTCTACATTCTCCAGACGGACTTTAATAAAAAATCCCCTGATATAGTAGAAGATTTGGCTAAAGAAAATCTCGTTATTGACTTCCAAAATTGTCAACCCTTTCCCACCAAAATCGAAAACTTTAATCTCTGTCGTCTCCAAAAAAAGTAATTAGCACGGAAAAGCCATTCTCTAACCATTGTTAATTGCCAGTGACTCCTAACTTTTATCTGTAATGATTTATCTATTAACGGTTAACTACAATTGTGGGGAATTAATTAAGCGTTTAATCGCTTCCCTCAACGATGACTTATCTGCTACTCTTATCATTGTTAACAATTCCATTGAAGATAAAAATATCCAATCTTTAGCATCGCAAAGAGTCAAGATTATTGAAGCAGGGGAAAATTTAGGATTTGGGAAAGGATGTAATCTAGGACTTAATTGGATTTATCAGCAAGACAGAGAAGCTATCGTTTGGTTAGTTAATCCCGACGCTTACTTATTACCAGACTCTCTGGAGAAAGCAAGCAAATTTTTTCAGCAATATCCGGAAGTTGCCATCGCTGGTACAGAAATTTACGAACCGGATGGTAAAATCTGGTTTGGTTGGGGAAAATTTAATGCCAAAATCGGCACAATTAACGTAGTAGAGGAATCCTTAGACTATGGAGATAAACCCTATCTTGTTCCCGACTGGGTGACGGGATGCAGTTTATTAATTAACTTCTCTAATTTTTCCACTTGTCCCCATTTCGATCCTGATTACTTTCTCTACTACGAAGACTTTGATTTTTCCCGAAGATACGCAAATCAAGGCTATTTAGTCGTTGTTACCAATCAGATTAAAATTATTCATGAACCATCTTCTATTACCCGACGCTATGGTTATCTAAGACTAACTCATAATATCTATAGTTATCTTCTCAGTCTCGAAAAACATACGACTTTAACTATCCTTATTTATCGCTTGCTGCGGATGAGTTTTATGTCTTTACTGATCCTTCCCATTAAACCCAAATTTTCCCTAGCTAAGTTAGAAGGAATTCAACTCTATTGTCAAAGAATTATCAGTAAACTGCGTCTAGATTGAACCCCTTAGTTTTGCCGCTGCAGGCATTGGTCAGTATTCAGCTTTTTTGCTGTGATTAATAGCATAGAATATATCGGCATCGCACTAATAATTTTTGATCATTAATTCTCTCCCCGCCGCTGCCTGTCCTTGTTTATAATTATTCATGCCATACTGAAGATTCCACTCGATAATATGGGCAAAATCAAAGAGTTTTCGTATCTCTGGACAATCATCGTAGGTAATTAACCATTTAGCCTGACATTGACGCATATTATCGGCAAAACGTTGATGATCGAAGCTGGTATGTAAATTACCTCTCACACCGTATAAACGGGATTTTGTGGCACTATAGTAGGGGGGATCAAGGAAGATAAAAACTTCTTTTCCCTCAGCAAATAATAATTCTTCGTAGTCTTGGTTAGTAATTTTTACCGATGCTAATAGGGGCGCAATTTGAGTTAATCTGGCAATTGATGAATCAGTAAATCTACTGGTAAAAGCCGCTTGGGAATAACCCCCCGAATCCACTGTTCCCGAAAAAGTAATCCGATTTAAGATAAAAAAACGCACCGCTTTTTCAAAATCGGTTAACTTTAAATCTTCCCTTGTCAAATCTTGAAATAATTCTCTTCCGTTATCATATTTCTGTTTAATTTCTGTTATTTTTGCTACCAATAACTCAATATTTTCTTGAGCGCATTGCCAGAAACAATATAAATCATAATTTAAGTCATTAATCCAATAGGTTTTTATTTGCTGTCCAAAGAGTTGCTTAACAGCAAAAAATACAGAACCCCCACCAAAAAAAGGTTCTCGATATTCCCTAATATTGACAGGAATTTGCGGCAGAATTTGCTTAATTGCCCGGGATTTCCCCCCCGGATAACGCAAGGGACTTTTAATTTTTGACATTTTATACTAAATCCGTTTATTAAAGACTGATTATCTATTCCCCCTTTCGTCTTTTGCATGAGTGCCTGTCCTGATATGTAGCCTATACTCATAAGAATTCCATTTAATTCCACATTTAGGACTCGTATCCTAAGGTTAGCAAAACCACTTCTTCCAATTGGGCAATTATTTCGGGACTCAGTTGTCCCAGTGTGCGGATCAAACGAGTTTTATCCAGCACTCTCATCTGAAAACATAGGGCAACAGAATCTTGGCCGAGTCCACCATTACCCTGTTCTATCAGTAAGCATATAGGCAAAGCAGCGCGGCGTTGGTTGGTGGTGAGCGGAATAGCAATGATCGTAGTTGAGAACTGGGAAACAAGGTCATTCTGGAAAATGATGACGGGACGAATGCCCGCTTGTTCAGAACCTTGAGTTGGATTGAGGTCGGCTAACCAGACTTCACCCCGTTTCAGAGGATTAGTCATCATTGGTCTTCTTGATGGAGTATTACTGCATAGTCATTCATACCTTCTTCAGCAAAGGCGCGATCTTCATCAGCAAACTCTGCAAACAGATCGGCCAGTTGCATGGGATCGAGAACAGCCTGATGACGCTGACTGCGAAACTTTAAGAAGGCAATAAAATCAGCCACTTGCTGAAGCTGATTATCAGTCAGTCGATCCAAGTCTTGCTTAAGAGCTTCAGCACTTACTGGCATAGGAAGAAAAAACATTCCGACTTCCCCATTATAAGGGATCCTGGCCAACAGCCGTCTTCAACAAACCCCCATGAGTCCCTGAGTGCGTAGCGGGGTAGGGAGGACGTTCAGACGTTCGGATCTTATCAATTACTACTGTCTGATTCACCCGCGCTGCTAGACCCATTACCACCTGAAGTCGCCACTATTATTGAAGTTGCAATGATACTAATTGTCTGCCACTCGCTGCTTGTCTTTTCTGCCAATCAGCAAATAGGGCCTTGAAATCATAATTAAAAGATTTGGCTTGTTCTTCTCGTATTCTGTGTAATTCTTCAAGAATTTCATCTTCCCACATAAATTTACTCTCCCATCAATTCATATTAGTCCTCGTACTTCTCCCCAGACTTCTACTTACTTTGTCTAGCTTGACCAACTTTTAGCCAGGCAAAGATTTGTTGTGGAGTCAGTGTCAACTGAACCCCTGCAATTACCTTAAGTTGGTCATCCCCTCTGCAAACTTCCGGCTCTTGTTGGGGAGTAAACATTAAAACAGAATAATCATCTGGATCAAGCATCCATCCTAATTTACTGCCGTGTTTTAAACAATGTAGAATGTTGTCAATTACACGGTTTACCTTTTGATCCGGTGAAAGAATTTCGATAGTCCAATCAGGTGCTTCCCTAAAGTCGTCCTCTGGTTCACCTGCTTGATTCAGGTTAATTCGATTCCATGCAATTACTGCCACATCAGGAACGATCGAACGCTCGCCGAAGGTACATCGCAACTCAGGTAAGGCTGTATAATCAGCAGTATGGCTGTCAACCGCAGCTAAAAGACGTTTTTGCAGGATAGAGTGTCGAGTCTTAGGCATGGGTTTCTGAATTGCGACTCCATGCAAGTATTCCCATGCTGGAGAATCCTCCAAATATGGCAATTTGAGGAAATCTTCAAGGGTGAGACTCTCAGTCAAGGAAGTCGTCATCGGTTCAAGCAAAGGTTTTTTTTGTGACTTTATTATATAGCGTTTTTCAGTCTGCTGAGGTACAAAAGTTATGGGTTTTAGGCAAAAGGCAAAAGGCAAGAGGCAAAAGGGAAGAAAAATAGGTGTACCTCACTAGCTTAGGAAACGCTATAAATGAACTTTATCTGGGTTGCTTACCGACGATTCAGGTATATTTGACTGGTCATAGGCTTCTGGCTCAACATCGGGAACTTTTGTTAAGATTGCCTGATACTTTTCTCGACTTCCCTTTTTGGACCTTTCTATTAGGTAATTTTCTGTCATCAACGCTGAAAGTTTCTCAGCGATCGCAGTAGAGATAAATTGATCGATCGAAATTCCATCACGAGCCGCTAGATCATCTAAACTTTTCTGTAATGAGTCGGGAATTTGAACTTGGATGGTACTCATGGTAACTTACCTATTAATCGTAGGAAACCTGAAGGCTCAAGCAGACATAAACCAAATTGCTCAACACCAGCAAAGTCACGGGTGTTATATGTGATTATACTCTGACATCCTGCTTTAACTGCAAGCTCCAATACCATATCGTCTTTGGGATCACGCAGAAATGGTCGCCACAGGAAGAAAATTTTATGAGGTATCCCCACCGAGCAATAGAAATCAATTAAGTCATCTACTTCTTCTCGACTTAAATAGAGATTGGGCAACTCCCGCAATAGGACATCTGTATATTCCAAGACGAGAGGAACAGATAAGTGCATATCAAATTTTCCTGTACCTATAAGGCTAAGAAGTTGAAACGCACTTCCACGCCTAGATCTTAATCCAGCAATAATGACATTGGTATCAATAACAATCTGAGGTAACGACATTCGCAACTGGGCAACGATGATTATTGGTACAGTTACATCTTAACTTTATCATCACAGAACAAAAATAGCGTGGGTTTCATTTTTGAATTGGCGCTCTTACAAAAACCTAGCCACCTTTACTCGATCAATAAATTACGATCAAACCAATTAGATTAACCATCTACTTAACTGTTGGTTTGCGGAATTTCGAGGGAGAAGGAAAATATTCTACCCGTTCATTTTTAAGCGCTTGTGCCATGAAATCGCGCCAAATGGGAGCGGCAAAACCACCACCGGTGATACCTTTACCTAAAGTGCGGTTTTGGTCATCACCAATCCATACTGCCGTGGCTAATTGGGGAACATAACCAACAAACCAGACATTTTTCTCGTTATCGGTAGTACCGGTTTTTCCCGCTGCCGGACGACCGATTTGGGCCGAGGTTGCTGTTCCTCCTTGAATAACTCCCTGTAGGACAGAATTGAGAGAAGCGGTGGCCCAGGGGTCTAAAACTAGCTTCGGTTTGGGTGTATTATCGAGCATGACGTTACCCCGGCTATCAGTAACACGCATGATAAAGGTAGGCTTAGAATGCCAGCCATTACTGGCAAAAGTAGCGTAGGCCCCCGCCATTTCCAGAGGAGTCACATCCACCGATCCCAAAGGTAAAGAAGTGACGGCAATTAAAGGACTCTCGAAACCCAGCAGACGACAGACTTCAATGACTTTATTTATCCCGACGCGACGACCGAGAACAACTGCGGGAATATTCAGAGACTGCATCAGAGCGCTACGCAGGGAAACCGGACCAGAAAAGCCGCCACCGTAGTTTTTTGGGCTATAGAAGCCGCCGGCCTCGCGAAAACGGACAGGAGCATCATTAATCACCGTTTCGGGGGTAAAACGACCACTAGCGAAGGCAGTATAATAGACGAAGGGTTTAAAAGCTGACCCCGGTTGACGACGGGATTGGATGGCCCGGTTTAATTGACTTTTATTGTAATCAACGCCACCGACGAGCGCCTTGACAAAATGGGTGCGCGGATCCACCGCGACTAGAGAAATTTGTAGGTCTTTGGTACGAATACCGCGACCACGCAAGCTATTATAGGCCCGTTGGATGGTAGACTCGGCCATGTTTTGAAAGTCGAGATCGATTGTGGTTTGAATCCGCATTCCCCCTTTAGTTAGGGTTTCCTTGCCAAATTTTTGCCGCAATTCTGCCACCACTGCATCGGTAACGTAGGGTAATTTACTTTCTTGCCAAGCGGTGGGTTTACCCAGTTTCAGTGGTTCCCTTAAAGCGGCCTCTTCCTGTGCGGGGGTAATCCAACCTAAGGTACGCATCCGACTGAGAACCAGTGCCTGTCTTTCCTTGGCGGTTTGATAATTATTAAAAGGACTATAAACTTCCGGCGCTTGGATTAATCCAGCCATCATCGCCGATTCTGCTAAATTTAACTCGGAGGCGGGTTTATTAAAATAACTTTTAGCGGCGGTTTGCACTCCGTAATTATTATGACCCCAATAGATATTATTAAGGTACATTTCCAGAATGTCATTTTTGCTAAAAACCTGTTCCACTCGTACTGCCAGGACCGCCTCGGCTAATTTACGGCTAACGGTGCGCTGATGGGAAAGAAAGATATTTTTGACTAACTGCATGGTGATGGTAGATGCACCTTCCACCACACCGCCACTTTTCCAGTTAGCCACTACTGCCCGACCGATACTATTAGGATTAATACCACGATGGTGATAAAAATGGCTGTCTTCGATCGCCATCACTGCGCGTTTTAGATTGGGAGAAATTTGATCGAGTTCCACCACTTCCCGATTCGCTTCTCCGTGTAAGCTGGTCAGGGGTCTGCCTTTAACATCGTAGATATAACTGGTTTCCGTGGGGACGTAACCGCGTAAAATCCTCACATCGGGTAGATTGCGGTAACTAATCGCTAATCCTACCACAGCCCCCGTCACCACGGCCGTGGATACCATCAACAGGCCGAGAACAGTTCCCCCTGCGACTCTGGAGACTCCTTGGAAAAAGCTATCCGAGTCACTACTAGGTTTCTGCTCTTTGTCTTGATTGCCGAGGGTACTGGTGGACACGATGGTTACAATTTCCTTTTTCCAAGAGGGGACTGATCGATCGAACTGGCTTGAAAGTCTATTCTAAAGGTTTTATTAAAAAATCGAATACTAGCTTACAGCAATTATGGCCGATCTGGCTCTAGATTCGATCGGTCATGACAGCAGGATTAGGGACAAAATAGGGTATCACGGGTATTTCTGCCAGTTATGGGGTTAGTTCCCGTCGCTCTCTCACAAAGATATTTTTCCACATCGGAGCGAATAATTGCATCGGTAAAATCGGCCCCGTCGATGATTGCACCTTTGATCAAAATGTTAGTGGCAAAAGCTCCTTCGAGAACGGCATTGGTAAAGTTGGCTTTGGTTAAACGGGCCGATTCTAAATCCACATTTCTCATATTGGCATCGCTAAAGTCGGCCCCCTCCAAGTTGGCAGAAAAAAAGCGCACTCCTTCTAGATTGGCATGACTGAAGTTACTACCGCGCAGATTAGAGTGATCGAAGGTGGAATCGCGCAAATCCTGCCCCGCAAAGTCGTTATCGGTCAAATTGCGGTTATTATAACTTAGCGCCTGGGCCGGAGCTAAAGAGGATAATAATACTAATATACTAGCAAACAAGGTTAGTAGAGTTTTGCGAGAAAATTGCGCCATATTGCCACCTGATCAATCAACCTTTTCTATAATAAGCTGTACTGGATTTAAACCGCCTATCGGGAATTTTAGTACAAATGCTCGAACTAGCCGCCCCCCTATAGTTTCTAAACAGGATTTATACCAAATCCGTTTTTAATAGTGTGATTAACTCCCAAGTTATGAATTGTTTCTCCCCGCTCCGCTCTCCCCACCTCCCCCCGCAACCCGCACGAAGTGGTCTTCCCTCTACCTAATTCATAATTCATAATTCATAATTCCCGCTCCCCTATAGTTTCTACACAGGATTTATGATCATTACCCGGCACTCGTTGACAATTATCCCCGGATTTACCAAGGGCGATCGATCTGCTAGATTTTTGATGTTGGATATCTTAGATAGATATGGCTGGTCATAGTAAATGGGCAAATATTAAACGACAAAAAGCCCGGGTTGATGCCAAAAAAGGGCAAACTTTCACCCAGTTATCCCGGGCCATTATCGTGGCTACCCGTAACGGTGTTCCCGATCCGGCGGGCAATTTTCAGCTACGCACGGCGATCGAAAAAGCCAAGGCGGCCGGTATTCCTAATGACAATATCGAAAGAGCGATCGCTAAAGGGGCGGGAACTTGGGAAAATGACTCAGCTTTTGAGGAAATTCGCTACGAGGGTTATGGTCCCGGGGGTGTGGCGATCCTGATCGAAGCACTGACCGATAATCGCAATCGCACGGCTGCGGATCTGCGGGCGGCTTTTAGCAAAAATGGCGGTAATTTAGGTGAAACGGGCTGTGTAGGCTGGATGTTTGACCATAAGGGGGTAATTCGTCTTGAGGGAACTATTGATGAGGATAAGCTTTTAGAAGCTTCCCTAGAGGGCCAGGCCCAATCCTACGAGTTTTTTGACAGTGCGGAGGAAGGTCAAGGAGCAGAAGTGTTTACTGAGGTGTCTAACCTGGAGAGATTGAATAAGGTTCTGCAAGCAGCGGGATTTAAGGTCAAAGAAGCAGAATTACGCTGGATTCCCACTAATACCCTAGAAGTGAGCGATCGAGACCAGGCCCGTTTTTTATTCAAGTTAATCGACACCCTAGAATCCCTCGATGATGTGCAATCGGTAACGGCTAATTTTGATTTAGTCGAGGAGTTGATGTTACTGGATCTGTGACCCTAAATTCCTAGACTGCTCACTGATTCTGGGCCCAATCAAGAAATAATCTGTCCCCAAAATCGCGTAAAAATTCGGGTTCCGTAAAAATCGATCGCTCTTGCCATGATTTTTAACCTTTGACACACATCACCTGCTTGAGAGTGGCGACAATTTCCACTAGATCAGCCTGTTGATTCATCACCTGTTGGATCGGTTTATAAGCTCCCGGAATCTCATCAATAACGCCCTCATCTTTGCGGCATTCAACCCCTTCGGTTTGGGCGATTAAATCATCAAGAGTAAAGGTTTTTTTAGCCAGATTTCTCGACATCAAACGCCCGGCCCCGTGGGAACAGGAACAGAAGCTATTATGTTCTCCTTTACCTTTAACAATATAAGATTGCGCTCCCATGGAACCGGGGATAATACCATAATCGGTTTCTCTGGCGCGGACGGCTCCTTTTCGGGTGACATAAACCTCCTCCCCAAAATGAATTTCTTTTTCGGCATAATTGTGATGACAATTAACTACTAAGAGGGGTTTAGTTGGTTTGCCTCCCGCTAGATGTTTTTCAACAATGCGTTTAAATCTAGCCATCATAATTTCCCGATTATAACGGGCATATTCCTGGGCCCATTGTAGGTCATGCCAGTAGGCGGTAAATTCTTCTGTACCGGCGACAAAGTAGGCCAAATCGAGGTCGGGTAATTTACATTCTGCCAGTTTGGCTAACTCTTTAGCAGTATCAATATGACATTGGGCCAGTTGATTACCAATACCTCTAGAACCGGAATGGAGCATTAACCAAACTTGATTGTCTGTATCTAAACAAATTTCGATAAAGTGATTACCACCCCCGAGAGAACCCATTTGTTTAAGGGCTTTTTTCTCTAGGTTTTGTACGCCTCGATGAATCTGTTTAAATTCCGCCCATTTTGGCCATTTAGTTACATCCCTATCCACTTCCTTATTTTCAGCAAAACCGACGGGAATATTCGCCTCCACATCGAGGCGAATTTTTTTAAGTTTTCCCTGCAATTGTTCACCAGTAAAAGGCATTTTTAGGGCAGCCATGCCGCAACCGATATCGACTCCGACGGCGGCGGGAATTACGGCATCTTTGGTGGCAATCACCGAACCGACTAAAGCGCCTTTACCCAAGTGAACATCGGGCATTAAAGAAATGTGTTTATAAACAAAAGGGAGGGAAGCGACATTTTTAGCCATTTGGGTTTCTTGGGGTCCCAATTCATGGCCCGCCCAAGATAAAATCGGTGTCGGTGTGGAAAGTTCCAGAGTTTCGTAAGCCATAGTTTTTATGAAATAATCAGGTCAAAAGCGGATACAACCAAGACAATAAGGCAATTGAGATTCTGCGATGAATTAGATAAATTGTTATCAGTGATCGTGTTTTAGCACAGAGGATAAGCTGTTGACTATCTAATACCAAATCCGTTTTTAATAGTGTGATTAACTCCCAAGTTATGAATTGTTTCTCCCCACACCCTACACCCCACTATCCTATACTTTTTAAACAGGATTTAGTATAAATTACCCGTTCAGACTGCCTCCCAGGAGAATTTTTGACTTTTACCGCAGGTTTACCGACTACTGTAATACTACCAAAAAGGTTCGGATACCTACACTATCGAGAAAGCGGGGTTATTTTGCACTATAGAGATAACAAAGGAACTGATAGGGGTGGGTATCGCCTAAAAACCGAGTACAGTTCCGATTCTAGAAGTCACTATAATTTGTATCGGAGCAGCACAAAGATTATGGGAAAAGTAGTTGGAATTGACTTAGGGACGACTAACTCCTGCGTTGCGGTTATGGAAGGGGGTAAACCCACCGTTATCGCCAACGCCGAAGGATTTAGAACCACGCCCTCAGTCGTAGCCTACGCCAAAAGTGGCGATCGCCTAGTAGGACAAATCGCCAAACGTCAAGCGGTAATGAACCCGCAAAATACTTTTTATTCCGTCAAACGCTTCATCGGCAGGAAATTCAACGAAGTTACCAACGAAGCCACAGAAGTATCATACAAAACTCTCCAAGACGGCAACGGCAACGTTAAATTAGACTGTCCCGCCCAGGGCAAACAATTCGCCCCCGAAGAAATTTCCGCCCAAGTACTGCGGAAACTGGTGGAAGATGCCAGTAAATACCTCGGCGAAACCGTTACCCAAGCAGTCATCACCGTACCCGCTTATTTTAACGACTCCCAACGTCAAGCCACCAAAGATGCCGGGAGAATTGCTGGGGTTGAAGTTCTCCGCATTATCAACGAACCCACCGCCGCCTCTCTTGCCTACGGATTAGACAAAAAAGCTAACGAAACCATTCTTGTTTTTGACTTGGGTGGGGGAACCTTTGACGTATCGGTTCTAGAAGTGGGTGATGGTGTCTTTGAAGTTCTCGCTACCTCTGGAGATACTCATCTCGGTGGTGATGACTTCGATAAAAAAATCGTTGATTATCTAGCCGGAGAATTCAAAAAAGTTGAAGGAATAGATCTCCGTCAAGATAAACAGGCCCTGCAACGTCTCACAGAAGCGGCAGAAAAAGCCAAAATTGAACTTTCTAGCGTTACCCAAGCGGAAATTAACCTGCCCTTCATCACCGCTACCGCCGAAGGACCAAAACACCTAGATACCACTTTAACCAGAGCTAAATTTGAGGAAATTTGCGCCGATTTAATTGATCGCTGTCGGATTCCCGTCGAAAATGCCATCCGTGATGCCAAAATCGATAAATCTGCCCTCGATGAAGTGGTTCTCGTCGGTGGTTCAACCCGGATTCCCGCCGTTCAAGAATTAGTTAAAAAAGTTCTGGGCAAAGATCCTAACCAAAGCGTTAACCCCGATGAAGTGGTAGCCGTAGGTGCCGCTATTCAAGGTGGTGTCCTCGCTGGTGAAGTCAAAGATATTCTTCTGCTTGATGTTTCGCCCCTGTCTTTGGGTGTGGAAACCCTCGGCGGTGTGATGACGCGGATTATTACCCGCAACACCACTATCCCCACCAAAAAATCGGAAGTTTTCTCCACAGCAGTAGATGGACAAACTAACGTGGAAATCCACGTCCTGCAAGGGGAACGGGAAATGGCCAAAGATAACAAGAGTTTGGGAACTTTCCGACTCGATGGCATCCCTCCCGCTCCTCGTGGTGTGCCTCAAATCGAAGTGGTCTTCGACATCGATGCTAACGGTATTTTAAATGTCACCGCTAAGGATAAAGGTACAGGAAAAGAACAATCGATCAGCATCACCGGCGCTTCTACCTTGCCCCAAAATGAAGTGGAACGCATGGTAAATGAGGCAGAATCGAACGCCTCGGTCGATAAGGAACGTCGCGAACGCATTGAACGCAAAAATCAAGCTGATTCCCTGGTTTATCAAGCTGAGAAGCAGTTGGAAGAGTTAGGCGATAAGGTTCCTCCATCTGAGAAAAATAAAGCCCAAGGGTTGATTAAGGAACTGGAAGAAGCGATCGCTCAAGACGATGATGGTAAGATCAAAACCATCCTACCGGAATTACAACAAGCCCTCTACGCGATCGGCAGCAGTATGTATCAGCAAGGGGCCCCCAGCAATCCCACCGGTGGCAATAATGACAATGGCCCCTCTGGTGGTGCTGGTGGTGCTGGTGGTGGCGATGATGTCATCGATGCGGAATTCTCCGACGCTAAATAAAAATTAAGTTCTTAGCTTCGGGAAGGACACAAGTTAACTTGTGTCCTTTTTCATGGCGGCTTTCTTACAGATAAGGTTGTTACTGAAAATGGCTCTTCTGAGTTTGGTATGCTTCTCGGCGGTTTATCAGGAGCCTAAGGGATTGAAACACCTTCCAGATAAGTCTTTCGTGTTTTTTTCCCGCTCTAAATTGAATTAGGGTTTGCTGAATAAATCTAAAAACCTTGTTGGATAAGGCTTTTAGACTTTTTTTCCCTGAAAAAGTGCCTACCATTGGAGTGATTGGGGGGAAAATTTAGGGATTTTTTCCCTGAAAATTAGGTAATTGACC
>NZ_JADBTB010000052.1:0-45580 GCF_020246405.1 Microcystis sp. M083S1 | reverse complement strand
TTCAATGGGATGGCGAATTTCATTTCACGAGTCTTCAGGCTTTTGACGTGATAGTACACCCAAAGTTGCCCCAAAAATCCCCCTTTAAAATGTTCTTTAAATCCCTAAAAGGCTTGCTGTGTCTAAAACTGAGAATTGCTGTTTAAAAAGAACGGAATTCGGTATCGGTCGCAGTTCCTAGAAAAGCCCTCTGGGTAGCTTGAGTATTTATACTTATTGCCATCCAAGTATGCTTCTCCTAACATAAAGTTGATCGGTAATCGTGCCGAACTAATTAGCGAAAACTTAGGGATTAAAACTCTTAGAATGATGTTTTTATTGTATTCAGGAAGTTGAAAAAATGAAGACCAAATCGATCATAAGCTTACTATCTCTTAGCATTATAGGAATGTCAATCTATGGGGGTCAAGCTAATAGTAGTGATTACCGGGCTTTGACCCCGGAAGAAAAATCACGGTTGACCGATGCTTTGCTAAAACAGGGCTGTAGAAATCCTAAAGCGATGAAATTTGATGTTGAGACTAACCAGTTTGAAGCAGAAGCTGTGTGTGAGGGAGGAAGAAAGTATGATATTTACCTTGATAGAAACTTTAGGATTGTTTCAATGAAACCAGACTAAAAGAGCAAATCCCTGAGAAGCTTTTACCGGTCGCCGCGAAGATTACCAATGAGGTATAATAAAGCCATTCTGACAGCGACACCACTGGTAACTTGTTGGGAAATCAGACTAAAATCGGGATCATCCATTAAATCGGAACTAATTTCCACTCCCCGATTCACAGGACCCGGATGAAGTACCTTCACCCCCGGTTGACAGGATTGCAAACGAGGACGAGTAATGCCAAAACTTTGATGATATTCGCGTAAACTGGGCAAAAGATTGGCAGTCATGCGTTCTTTTTGCAGTCGCAGGGTCATCACAAAATCGGCCTTTTCTAAAGCTGGTTCTAAATCCCAGTGGAGAAATAGGCGATCGCACAATTCCCCAAAATATTTCGGCAGCAGGGTAGGGGGTGCGGACAAATGTACTTCCGCCCCAGCCGTGGTTAAACTCCAGATATTGGAACGAGCGACACGAGAATGGAGTATATCCCCGACAATAGCGATTTTTTTACCCTCTAACAGTTCTAAACGGGGATTTTCCTGATCTAACAGACAACAGATCGTAAACAGGTCTAAAAGTCCCTGGGAGGGGTGTTCGTGTTGACCGTCCCCAGCATTAAGAATACTGACCCCCGACTGTAAACGATCCATTTCTGCGGCAATTAAATCGGGAACCCCCGACTGTTGATGTCGGATGACAAAGATATCCGTACCCATGGCCACATAGGTTAAAGCGGTATCGAGAATCGTTTCCCCCTTAGTCAAACTGGAACTACCCGGGGCAAAATTGAGAACATCGGCCGAAAGACGTTTCGCCGCTAGTTCAAAACTACTACGGGTGCGGGTGGAAGGTTCAAAAAAAAGATTCGTCACCACTTGTCCCTGTAGGGCCGGCACTTTCTTGGTGCGTCGGGAAAGAACTTCACGAAAACTAGAGGCCGTTTGTAGCAGGGTTTGGTATTCTTCCGGTTGCCAGTCTTGCAATCCCAAAATGTGATGTCGGATCCAAGTGAAAGCCATAGGAGTTGAGGAGGCGGTAAAAACGGCAAATTTCGTCTATGCTATTGTAGGATTTCTTTGCATCAAGTTAATAAATAGGGTTTATGAGAATTAATTTTTCCTTGTGTCAGGTCACTCTCGCGATCGCTTTATTTCTCAATCCCTTGCCGGCGATCGTTGCCCAGACTGCCACCTCTGGGGAAATGGTATCACCGACCACGGGCATTAATTACACTCGCCTGCAAAATTTCCTCGCTCAACAAAATTGGCGACAAGCTAACGATGAAACCCGTAATTTAATCCTGAAAGCAACCGGACGGGAATTACAGGGCTGGTTTACCATGGAAGACCTGCAAAAATTGGCCTGTTGGGATCTGCAAAAGATGGATCAACTCTGGAAAGAAGCTTCCGGGGGTCGTTTTAGTTTCAGTACCCAATTTCGCATTTTTATCGAGACGGGTAATCGACCGGGGCGCTTAGTGGCGATCGAAAATTTTCAAACTTTTGGCGATCGCATCGGTTGGCGTAAAGGTGGTGATTGGATTATTTTTAAAGAAAATCTTAACTATACCCTCAATGCTCCCGTCGGTCATCTGCCGGCGCCCCGGGACGAATATCAGATCGCCGGTGGTCGCCTAGAATACACCACCCTCGCCCAAAGATTAGTTACCTGTAATATTGTTAGCTTAGGGCAAAGCAAACAGTGATCACGCGATCAATTCTGTAGAATAAAATTTAAGGAAAAGCTTCTCTCCTCATCTTCCTCTTCCTTTTCCGATTTCCTAGCACTTTTTCCGCTAAAAACCCGTAAATTTAACAATGATTAAACGATCCGTTAACGTATCGAGAGCGATCGGTTCGTCGATCGCCGTTTCCCTAATTGTCGCTGGTTGCGCCCCCCAAACCCCCCAGGCCACTGGACCGGCGGCTGTTCCCGTCAAACTGCAAACCCTCGGCACCGACAAATTAGTGCAAAGTAGCGAATTTGTGGGTACTTTGATCGCCCAAGAGCGTGTTAGCGTCTCCCCTCAGATTACCGGTCGAATTCGGTCTATTTTCGTTAAATCTGGCGATCAGGTAACTCAGGGACAAAAAATCGCCGAATTGGATCCCGAACAACAACAGCAACAGGTAAACGCCAGTATCGGCCAGGTAAATTCGGCCAAAGCGAACCTCAATGCTTCTGAGGCGGATTTAAGGCAAAGACAAGCACAAGCGAGGGCAAATAAAGCCCAAATTGCCCAGAATCGGGCAAATGTGGCCAATGCCGAAGCCAATGTTAAAAGTCAGATCGCCACCTTGAGCGCCGCCGAAGCCGATTTACAGAGAGCGAGAGCTAATTTAGATTTAGCGGAAAAAAACCTAACAAGAGCCGAATTTCTGGTTAAACAAGGCGCACAGCCCCAACAGGACTTAGATGATCGCCGCCGCGACATTCAGGCCGCCAGGGCGGAAGTAGAGGCCCGGTCTAAAAATCGTGATGCGGCCCGTCAACAGGTGACGGCGGCTAGAGCTACCCTACAGGCAAACAAAGAAGCATTAAATATCGCCATTCAAAACGAATTAGCCTCACGGCAACAGGTGGCGGCGGCAGCGGCAACAGTGAACAGTCGTCAAGCGGCGGTAGCCAGCGCCGAGGGGCAATTAGGGGCGACGCGTCAGAATTTAGTTTTTAACACCATTACCGCCCCGATTGATGGTTTTGTCGGCGATTTTAATCAAAGAAAAGTCGGCGATATTATCTCCCTGGGTGAAGAATTAACCTCGTTGACTAATAATAAAACTTTGGAACTAAATGTGCAGATTCCCGTGGAATTACAACCGCGTCTGCGCGTCGGGTTGCCTGTGGAAATTATTAATCCCGATGGCAGCGCGGGGGTTCGCGGTCAAGTAACTTTTATTTCTCCCACCGTTTCCCAAGCTACCCAATCGGTTTTAGTCAAATTTGCCTTTACTAATGATGGCAGTCTTCGCAATAACCAATATGTGCGGGCGCGGTTAATTTGGGATCAAAAACCGGGGGTATTAGTTCCCACCACGGCAGTGACTAGCATCGGGGCGCAAAATTTTGTTTTTGTGGCCGAAAAAGAAAAGGCTAAAGAAGGTCAAGAAAATGCCAAGGAGCGTTTAGTGGTTAGACAAAAACCAATTCAAGTCGGCACAATTCAAGGGCAAGCTTATCAGGTTATTTCTGGAGTAAATGCCGGGGAAAGAATTGCTATTAATAATATTCTTTCTCTCCGAGATGGTACAGCTATAACTGTTAGTCAGCAGTAATTTTTATGAGTAATTCGATTACCGTTCGTCCCCTGTCAGCGCAACTAATTACAGCCGAGAGTTTCCGTCCCTACGGTCAATTAATAACCCCTAGCCATGACGGGAAACTGTTTGATGAAAGCGATGCACAACTGCATTTAAAAAACGGTGTGCCACGTTTTTATATTATGCGTTTACAGACTCGCGGACGTAAATTTAAGCGAATTACTCGTCATAGTCAATGTACCCAATGTCTTGGTTCTTTGGGGGGACAAGAGTGGTTTTTAGGAGTGGTCCCCCCTAGTCCTTATCCTCAACCGGATTTAGAAAAATTAAAGGTTTTTCGCATCCCCGGGGACTGTTTTATTAAATTAGAGGTGGGAACTTGGCACGCTGGCCCACTTTTTGATCAACCAGTGATCGATTTTTATAATCTTGAATTGAGCGATACTAATATTATCGATCATTTTACCTATAATTTTGCCCAAGAGCAGTCAATAGAATTCGAGATTGTTGATTGAAAAAATTAATTTTTTTACCTAGGTTGTGCTGAATATCGGCGAAAGCTGACAGGGGGAAAATGTGAGTTTGATAAAGTTAAAAAAGGGCAGAAGGTAGAGCAGGTAAGCTTTTTGCCTCTAAATCCAGAGAAGGCTTAATAGGATGATAAGTGTAAGCAATGATACCCCCTAAAAGGTTAACTAGAAAATTCCAGATACTACTTTGAATTGGCACTATTTGTCGATGCCAAGTCAATGACCGATCTTACTTTTTCCGCTAAGTCTGAAAACGATGACATATAGTCATTTCAGATAAGTATGATACAGTCTAGACCGACAAAATCCTTAGGAACTCTGGGATTGATATTCTCAATCTTAATTGAAATGACTATAATAAGGGTTTCAAGCTCCCCACAATTTTCAATAAGCTAGTCTTAATGACAATAAGCGACGAGAGAAGAGGACTTCGAGATAGGGGGAAATCAAAGGATCGCTCAACTAAAAAGATAACGGGAAAAGTCAGAATGACTGATAAGTTATTCCTATCGGAATTTTTAACACTTCTGCATAAATCACAGGTCTTCTAACGAAAATATAATATACACCTCCAAAACCAAAATGACGTTCGGCAAGCTCAGTCGAGCCGCAGAACTTATTGAGACAGCTAAGGCGAAACCGCAAAAAACCGCTAATCTTTGGATTATTTGGCGCAGCAGGATGTCTGGTGACAGAGATCTCACTGAGTGAAGTTTACAGCGTTTCTCGTAAAGGTGAAGTATAGATTAAACCTTGCCGAAGTAAGGATTTCAGTCGCAAAAACCTACCTCATCTATCGGATAAACTTTGTATCTCAATACCACAGTTTTGATGACTCCAAGACAATAATTAATCATTTCGAGGACTGACATTATGATCATGCAGAATAACCACTCACAACAAATTCCGGATAATTCTCAAAAAATTCAATCCACTATTCAACAGTTTCAGGAGTACTTCACTATTTATGAGAGTGTTTTTCCTTATCTACCTATTAAAGACACGGAGAAATCCTCAATTGAAAAACGAAAAGACTGGATTAGTAAGTTGAAACAAACAGAATTTCATGTCGCTTTTCTCGGTTCTTATTCGGCGGGAAAATCAACAATAATTAATGGAATTTTAGGACGAGAAATTCTCCCTGAAGCCAATAAATCAACCACTGCATTTCCCACTATTGTTAAAAAAGGAGAAAAAGATCAAGCGTTTATTTACTTTATGGATGACAAAGCGCAAAGGATACTTTACGATAGTTTTATAACTGAAATTGCTCACAAAATTGGTCAAAATCTGTCAAGGGAATCTCATGAACCTCTGGGAAGACACTTTCAAAGCATTGAGGAAGCCATTAAACAATATGAAACAGAAACTGGAAGTTCTATCGATCAACAAGCTTTAGGCAAAAGTAGATTGCTTGTAAGAAATTTGACAAATCCAAATTCCAATTATCAAGGAAGAAAAGAAATTCAACTATCAGAACTTGGCAACTATGTAGAAGGCTATGAAGGAGCAATTTATGTTGATAAAATTGAAGTGTTTGTAGAAAATTTGAATATTGCGGACGGCATTGTATTGGTTGATTTACCAGGACTAGGGGTGGACAATAAACGCCATAAAGAATTTACTCAAGACTACATCAAAGAAAAAGCAAAAGCTTTTGTCGTTTGTATCAACCCTTTCAAAGTTCTTCAAGGGGAAGAAATAGAATTTTTAGCTGAAATCAATAAGAAGAATCCAACGATTATTCAAAGGGCATTTTGGGTGATTAATCAATGGGATATACCGAATAAGACTCAAAAAAAAGAAGCTATTAATAGCTTTAATCAACGGGTTGGCGACTATAATTTTATCATTAAGAAAGAGCGAAATTTTCAGACTTCTGCCCTTAACTATTTATTGTTAAAGACAATTGCTCAAGGAACAATTGACCAAAGTAAAAAATTACCAGGACATCTTGAAACTTTGATAAAAACAATTGGCTTAGAAAACGAGCCTTCTAAGGATCAAGCTAAAGACTTGCTCCTTAATCATCCGGATATTGTTCCCTTTTCTCAATTCCTTGAATCTCTATATAAATATTTGAATAAAGAGGCAAAAGATGAGTTTATTGCAGATGCGAGAAAAGAACTTTTGGAGATTATCTGTAAATTAGAGCGATTGTTGAAAGAACCCTATCATCAATATGGTCAAATCTCCAATCCTCAAGAGAGGGAAAAATGGGATGCTGTTATTTCACAATCTCAGTTGTTTATAGATCAGTTGAAGAAAAAAGTTGAAGAATTTGCCAAACAAATTCGCACGCACGAAGATGGTCAATTTTGGCAGGAGTCTGATACGAATGAAATAATCCAAGAATTGCATCAAAAAATAGTACAAATAGATGAAAAAGAACTTAAAAATTATCTGTACACAGGAGAAGATATCAATAAGGAACAGATGTATAAATTTCCCGATTTTATGAAGAAAAAAATAGAACTGAATTCATTGATGAAAAAAAGATTAATGTCGGTAGTCTATATTGCTTTTACCGAGCGATTAAGTACACTTCTCAGTGATTTACAAACCATCAACCTAAGTTATTTACCCGAAGAAGTGTCTAAAAAACTAGAAGATAGCCTTTGTGAACGGGATATTTTAATGAGATTAAGTGGTCTGTCTGACGCTTTATTTTCTCAGTATGGAGACAAGCTTCATGAGATTGGAGAGAATCTCAAAGACTGTAGTGGTCAGACATTTTCTGAGCGTTTAGATCAAGCCCTAAAAATGTATAAAGATAAACTGGAAGAATACATTAGAGAAACTATCAAAGAGTTGAACCCAAATATTTGCTATAGCCTGAAAAATCATGCAGAATATTTGGAAGAAAAGTTACTGGAACTATTTAAAGATTGCCAAGGTAAAATATCCAGTCAAATTGCCCAAACTACCGAACTTGATGAGGCTATTGCTTCTGAAGTTACTAAGCAAACTACGATTACCAATAGTTACGAAAAACTGATTACTTTAAAAAGCTCAATTACTGGGTAGTTTAGGAACACAAATACCTGTAGAGGTTGAACAATTTACTCGCTAATTGACTGTTTATTCAGCAATGCCTTTTTTTGTGTACTTTTGTGACAGCTTTGGCATAAATCACAGGTCTTCTGGCGAATAGATAATGTAGTCCCCCGAAATTAAAATGCAGAACTTATTCGGCCAGATCAGGCGAAATCTCAGAAAACTCCTAATTTTTGGATTATGTGGTGCGGGAGGATGTCTGGTAGCGGCGATCGCGCTAGGAGAGGTTTTTCTCACGGTGACTGAACGTCCGCCAATTGTCGAACAGAATCCTCAATCTGTCGTAATGTTGATTGATACCTCCGGCAGCATGAACGATGACAATAAATTACAAGAGGCGAAAAATGCCGCAAAAGCCTTTATCGAGCGACAGGATCGGTCGGTTAATCGCTTTGCGGTGGTTGGTTTCGGCAGTCAGGTTCAAATTGGCACAGGACTAACCTCCGATTTAGCCACCCTCAATCAAGCCATTGACAATTTATCTGATGGTGGGGGGACAAGAATGGATTTAGGACTGGCAACGGCGATTGAGCAACTAGAGTCTAGCAGCTCCGATCGTCATATCTTGCTGTTTACAGATGGACAACCCGCCCCGGCTCCTTCTCCAGAACAAATTGATATTATGATTGTTCTCGACGTTACTAGCAGTATGAATGAGGAGATCGCCGGAGTACAACAAGGCATCCAAAACTTTGCCCAAGAACTCAAAAAACGGAAACTTGATGCTCAAATAGGCCTAATCGCTTTTGGCGATCGCTTATTTGGCGAAGAGCCGCAAATTCTCAATTTTGATGGTTCTGTATTTACCCCTGATAGCGATCGCTTTAGTGAGCAAGTCGGCAGCATTCAACAGGTTAACGGCAATGATCCGCCAGAAAGTAGCTTAGATGCTCTGGCATTAGCTGCCCGTCAGCCTTTCCGTTCCCATGCAACCAAAGTCATACTGCTGATTACTGATGCTCCTCCTTTAATACCCGATCGAGAAATTCCTTCTTTAGAAGCAACCACTAATGTTTTAAAGGAAAATCAAATTGCTCAACTGCACTTAGTCATTCAACCTGATGATCGCGCTACTTTTGAACAACTGCAACTCTCCGCACCTGGAGAAACCTTCTTACTCGGTGAAACCGCCGCAGGACGACAAGGATTTGAAAGTGTACTCCCCACCATCGGTAAAGCCATCGCTGAAACAACCCTGAAAGAAGAAGATCGCCAACCGATTGTAGAGGCGACCCTAAACATCGGTCAAACTGCTCTGAGCCAAAAAATCAATATTATTGCCGTCGGAACAGGAGATGCCGATCAAAACTTTCTGACTCAACTGACGGGAGAAGATAAAAAAGTCTTCTATGCTAATTCCGGAGAATTTGACCAAGCCTTTCAATCTGCGGCAAAACTCATCTATGATTCGCAGCTGATCGGAGAACAAAAGCAAAATCAAGGAATTTTATACACTTTACTGAGCCAATCTCTTCCTAAAAATCAACTGCAAACCCCTCAATTTAGATTTATCTATGATGCCTTGCGGACGGGTGGCTGGACGGCTATCCTGTCTGTGGGTGCTTCTTTAGCGTTAATTGTCGGGCAGAACCTCTATCAACGTCGTCGCCGCCTTCTTTCCCTGGGCGAGACAAGCATCGGTACAGTGGGGGGAATCGTTGCTGGATTGGTTGCCGGTAGCTCAGGACTCCTTGTCTCTCGTTTTCTCATTCAAAGCATTCCCACCCTTGCCCCAGGGGGGCCACTTCTGGGTTGGACGATTTTAGGGACAATGCTTGGCGGCGGCATGGCTCGTTTTGTCCCCAATCTGAAAATCGGCAGGGCGGTATTGGGCGGGTTTCTCGGTGGCGCGATGGGAGGAATGGGTTTTGTTTTGCAAGCTGGAGCGAGTAATGAGATCGCCGGACGTTTAGCGGGTTCAGCGATTTTGGGTTTTTGTATTGGCATGATGATCGCTCTTTTGGAACTGCTGACTCGACAAGCTAAACTGATCGTGCATTGGAGTCCTACGGAACAACGAGAATTTTTACTAGGCTCTCGCCCGATCATTTTGGGCAGTTCCTCGGAAGCCAATATTTACTTACCCAAAAAACAGGGTTATGCCCCGATCACGGCTCAGGTTTTTCAAAAAGGGGAAAACATTATCATGCAGTATAACTCGTCCTATGGACAGGCCAAGGGGATGAAAAAACTAGAGCATCAATTAAAGGATGGTGATCGCCGGAAATTTGGACAGATTACGCTGGAGGTAAAAACATCGCCCGAACCGTCCAATCGAATAATATCAACTCATTAATCTTATTTTGGTTGCCCAAATGGTAGTCTATAAATTCTTTCTTAACCTGAAAAATTCGCCAGAAAGATATGATTATCCTCTAGATATAACCGCCGATCAGGAAAATAATCCTGAAACTATCTTCACCAAGGAAATTCGCCAAGCAATCCGAAAACATTTTCAAGCAAGAAGCTCATGCTCTATCAACGATCACCGTCTCAATCAAATTATCGCCGCTTGGGTCGAAGATATCCGAGAAGGCTATCGAGAAACTGTCCTGACCCTAGATTTACCCCTACTGAGCGAGTCGAACCTTGAAAACATCCAAGACGAAGGAAATCAAGAGTTACCCCCTCTTTTTACCCCCGATTTAGGGGCTATAGAACCCATGGAGGGAATGTTTCCCCCTTTAGAAGACATTTTCAACACTTAACCTATTCTCTGAAGGAAATTTTAATGCTTAACGTATCTATTACCCCCCATCGAGAATTTTTACCGGCCGATACTCCAGATCAGCGACTGTTTATTATGCTGAAGTTGCGACCAACCCAAGAAGTTGCTCAAACCCGTCCTTCTACTACCTTTGTCTTTCTAATTGACACCAGTGGCTCGATGTACGAAATTGTGGCTGGCGATTTTCAACCCACTGGCGAAATCTATAGACAAGATGGGAAGGAATACACGAGAGTGGTGGGCGGCATTGCCAAAATCGACATGGTTATTGAGTCGCTTCGCACCCTGATTAATTCAGGACGCTTCACCCCGGAAGATCGGATTGCTCTGATCCAATTTGACGATCAAGCCTCTACTCTGATTGGCTTAACACCAGTTACCCAAACCCGTCAACTGGAAGATGCGATCGCAAAACTGCGAAATTTTAGCGGTGGAACTTGTATGGGGAGAGGCATTAATCAAGCCCTTGCTCTCCTAGCTAATCAAAGCATGACTAGCCGCCATACCATGATTTTTACCGATGGCGACACCTTTGATGAAGATGATTGCCAAAACTTAGCCCAACAATTTGCCAGTCAAGGGATTTCGATTACGGCCCTGGGTGTGGGCGAGTTTAACGAAAACTTGCTCACAGACATAAGCGGCAAGACGGGAGGGCATTGCCGTCACATTGTTCCAGGAACGGCTAGTGGTAACGATGTTTCTATTACCGATCTTCCTAACCTTCTACTGGCAGACTATCAGCAAGCCCAGCAAGAAGTAATTAACAATCTTGTCCTGAGCTTAAAAACTGTTCAGGGAGTCAAACTGCTGCGCCTTACCCGTGTTTATCCCGATTTGGCAGAATTTTCCTTAAATCAAGCTCCCTATCCCATTGGTGCCGCCAAAGCAAAGGATGAAACCATATTTATCTTAGAATTTGCTATCGATAGTCGTCCTAGTTCAAAAATTCGTCTGGCTCAACTGGGCTTGACTTATGACATTCCTGGCTTAAACCGACGGGGGGAATTACTACCGCAGAACGTTGTTGTCCAGTTTGTGCCTGGACAGGGGGGGACAGCGCAGGTCGATCAAGAAGTTATGGGATACGTTCAACAACGCAATATTTCCCAATTAGTTGACGACGCAACCCGCATGGCAGAGAGTAACCCCCAACAAGCTGAAAAACTCCTGGAAACTGCCCGTCGTATCACAGTTCAAATTGGCAATGATGCTATGCTCGAATCTCTCAATGAAGGGATTGAAGAATTGCGAAAAACTCGTCAGATTTCCTCTGGAACCCGCAAAACCGTGAAAATGGGATCGAGAGGAAAAACTGTCAAGATGGGCGATGACCTCAACGACGATCTCTCGGAAGAAACTATTCGGAAACTAACCGGTACTTGAGCAGACTTCTGGCACCGAGTCAGGCAACAGTAAGATTAATTTCAATCTAATTAATTCCTCTTATATCCCTCAAAAAGGAGAAAAACCAATGGCTATTGTTTGCAAAGTTTGTGGCTACGATCAAAACCCCCAGGGAGCAGAATACTGTGATGCTTGTGGTGCAGAATTGACCCCATCGACACCACCTACACCTCCCACACCTGTCATCCCCGATCCCATCCCAGAACCCACACCCATGCCAATTCCCCAACCGATTGCCGAGACGATAACACTCACACCAGAACCGCTGCCCCAACCGATTACTCCGGCAATAACAACAACGGCCCGACTGATTGCCAAGCACCCTAACGCCCCGGTTGCTGAATTTTTCATTGATGGTTTTACCTTGATTGGCATCTTTGACTCGGACACCGGACCTGTGGATGTGGACTTAGAAAAATTCCCCGATAACGAAACCGTTTCCCGCAACCATGCGGAAATTTATCCCGATGGAGGAACTTGGAAAATTAAAGACCTCGGTTCTCTGAATGGGGTTTTTATTAAACCCATCGGTCAAACTCGCTTTAACGCCAGAATAACTGCTCCGACCCCTCTCAGTTCTGGTGATGAGATTGCGATCGCTAAAATTCGCTTTCTTTTCCAAACTCCTTAACATTTCTTGGGGTGGTTAGCCCCACCCCGATTGTGTTCGACTAAAGTTTTAATGGCTGCCTCTCATGACTTCACCATCGACAGAAAACTTCTCCCCCCTGCTTATTCAAGAAAAAGAATCTTTTTCTATGGCAGATTATCAGATAGAAATTATCGCCTATCTAGGGTTATTAACCGCAGATGTTTATTACTTCAAAGTCAAGTTTCAACCCATTGCCGATCTCGATGGGGAAAAGGGCGAAACATCTTCTCAATTGGGACTTTTGCGTGTCGGCTCTCTTAATAGTAGTCTCGATCGGGAACTGCAACTGAGAAAAATTCTTCAAAACTACAGCTTAATCGCTCCACTTATCGCTGATATTCAAGTAGATTCAGCTATTATTAATCCCCTATCAATCAAGGAAAAATCCCAGGAGGTAGATGAAAAACAAAATGAAGATATTGCCACTGAACAAATAGTCTCGGAAGATTCTGAATTTGTCAATATTACTTCAACAAAAGATGATGATTCTGGAGAAAATCAGTCCGCAGAAACAGACTATTTAGAAGAAGAATACTACCCAGAAACAGCAGTCGAAAACGAGACGAAACCAGAAAAACTTCTTCTGTTAACGCGATTTCCTCAAGAAAACTTGACTTTAGAAGCTTGGCTAAAAGAAGAACATTCTCAAGAAGAAGCACTAACGTTAGTGATTCAAATTTGTCAGTTATTTTCTTATATAGCTAAACAAAACTGGTATTTAATCAACCTGCTTCCCCAGTTTATAGAAATAGACAAACCCCTCAAAATCTTTGACTTAACCTGCGCTTACTCAATTGAAGAAAGCCTAACTTCTGGTGTTATCGGAGATTATTGCGCTCCTGAACTTGCGGCAAGTCGCTCGATCAATGAATCAATGAGCAGTTATACTATCGCCGCTTTATTGTATCAAACTACCCATAAAAAATTACCTCAATCTGACCAGATTATTAGTTTAGAAATTGCTCCGATTCCGCGTCTTTATCAACTGCTGAAAATTGCCTTGTCCTCTCTTCCAGAAGAACGCTTTCCCCTGGCTCAATTTCTCAGCTTATTAATCGAAACTCGCCATTCACTACGAAGTCTGAAAGTGCAGTGGAATATTGCCAGTTATTCAACCGTTGGACTTTCAACAGAACGCTTACAGAATGAAGATAACTACGGTGTAAGACAACAACACCTCAGTAATTCAGAAACCCTTATTTTAGGCGTTGTAGCTGACGGTATGGGAGGAATGGCCCAAGGAGAAGTAGCTAGTCAAATTGCTGTTAAAACTATATTACAAGACTCCCTTCCTCCAGAATTTAAAACAGGAGAACAGCGTAATAAATGGCTACTTAATTTATTTCAAAAAGCCAACATATCTATTGCTGATACTGTTCGTAATGGCGGAACAACTTTAAGTGCTGTATTAGCGATCAATGATAGCTTAATGATAGCCCATGTGGGAGATAGTCGAATTTATTTAATACGACAAGGAAAAATTAAACAACTAAGTGAAGATCATTCACTGGTAGCTATGTTAGTGGCTAACGGTGAAATAACAGAAGAGGAAAGTTTAACCCATCCAGATCGAAATGTCTTACTCAAATCTATCGGTTCAAAAAAACATTTAAGTGAAGGCTATGTGCAGAATTTAAGTCGCACCAATAGCAATTTATCAATGACTTTAGAAAATGAAGATATTTTACTTCTCTGTTCTGACGGGGTTTGGGATTTAGTACCGACTCAGGAACTGGCGGAAATTTTTAGTCAATTTAAATCTTTACAAATGGCAGTTGATCAAACCATTCAAAGAGTTATTAATCAAGGAGCAACCGATAATGCAACGCTTTTAGCTATGCAATGTTTTATGACTTCTGGCAACTAAACAATATTTAATCAATCAATGAGGTGTAAATATGTCTCAAAAAAACTTGAATGTTTCAGTGTTAAAATATTTTTATCCTCTGGGTAAAAAAGTTAGAAATTTGATCATTTCTCTATCTACAATCGCTGTTATTTTATTGCTAATAGATATGGTGATTCTTAATAAAGAGTGTGAAAAAAGTGGCAAGGATAACAGTTGGGCTTGTGTGATATCCCCTATATGTGTTGAATTTTATGCTTCTATTTTTGTTTTAGCATTTACTTTATCATCTATTGAATTAGCCTTTCGCAACGAGATGCTGGAAGAGATACAAACAATATTTCAGTCGAGCGAAGCTACTAAATATCTAAAAGCAGTTCATCCTAAAGTAGCTATTCATAGAGAAATGGTTAGAAGTAATTTAAGACAACTTGATGCCCATGAGCAAATAAAAATGCTTTGCTTATCAGAAACCGTGAGAATTCTGAATGATGATGAGATTGGCAAAAAAGTAATTGTCGAAAAATTACAAAATAATTGTCAATTTAAAATTCTCACTCTCCATCCAGACTCCCTACTTTTAGATTGTTTGAATAATGTTAAATTTAACAGAGATAGACAAAACCTAGTCAACAATCTCTCACCTTTATTAAAGGAGCTATCTAGAGAATTGCCAGGGAAAGTATTGCAAGGTTCTCTAGAAGTTCGTCTGCACAAAGATGTTTTCTCACCCTTTTGTTATTTTTCAAGCAAACAATTAGAACTGATCTGGATTTACTGTTTAAATTCGGCAGGTTTTGAATATCCTGCCTTTGAGATTTTACATATTGATATTATCAAAGAAATTTCGGAACACTTTGAGACTATTTGGTCAAAAAGTTCTAGTTCAATTCTTTTTAAATTTGAAAAAGGAGAGATTATCGTTGATAAAGTCGATCATTATTTACATGGTATACAACCAGAAGATGAACAAAAATCTCAAAATAGAGAAGCAAGAGAAAATGATGAGAGTAACTTCCCTAACCAACAATAATTATAAGTCTCAAAGACAATAAAAATATGTCTATCCTCTGTCCAAGCTGTCTAACTGATAATCCCGATGGAACACAACAATGTATTAGTTGTGGTTTTAATCTCACCCCTGTATCCCCTAACAAAACTACCACATCACTCCATCATCTCAGCATCGGAACTTTACTCAAACAGGGACAATATCAGATCGAACAAGTTTTGGGTGAAGGGGGATTTGGCATTACCTATAAAGGAATTTATCGAGCGAATAATGCTCCTGTGGCTATCAAAGAACTTTGGCCAGAAAAATCCGCTAGACAAGGGAATCAAGTTATTTGGCCTGCCTCTATTTCTCCTCAAATAAAACGACAACAAACCAGTAAATTTAAGCTAGAAGCCAGCCATCAACAAAAATGTCATCATGCCAATATCCCTAAAATTTATGATTGGTTTGACGAAAACGATACAGTTTATATTGTCATGGAATTTATTGCGGGAAAATCTCTTTTTAAAATCCTGACCCAAGAAAAAAAGCTAACTGAAGAGCGAGTTAAACGCTATTTTATGCAAATTGCTGATGCCTTAAAAACCGTCCACAATAATAATTTTTTACACCGGGATATTAAACCTGACAATATTTTAATTGATCCTCAAGATAAAGCGATTTTAATTGACTTTGGTGCGGCGAGAGAATTTATCGCCGGTCAAACAGGAGACATGACCAGAACCTTAACCCCGGGTTATGCTCCTTATGAACAATATAGTCAAAGGAGTAAACGTTTTCCTGCCACGGATTTTTATGCTTTTTGTGCTTCAATCTATGAACTTTTAACCGGACAATTACCAATTGAAGCACCGGATAGAGCTAGTGCATTATTGCAGCAACGTTCATCAGATCCTCTCATTCCACCCCGACAACTCAATCCAGATATTTCTAATTTAATGGAAACTGTTATCCTAACTGGAATGAGAATTAATGTTGAGGATCGTTTCCAAACTGCTGACGAACTGATTGATGCGCTCAAAGGTCAATTTGTTTCTCCTTTACAAAAAAAAGCAAGAGAGTTAGTTAAACAAGGAAAACTTGTCGAAGCAGTTCAAAGTTACGAGAAATGTTTAAGCAACGAACCCAATAATGGTGCAGCTGCTGTTGAACAAGCGTTATTGCAAATCCATCTTAATGATACTCAAGCTGAAATTGCTGCCCAAAAAGCAATTCAACTAAACCCTAATGATGGTAGAGGGTACGGAGTTTTAGGCTTGGTATATTGCCATCAAAATAACTGGGAATCCGCCGTACAACAACTACAAAAAGGGGCTAAACTTTCACCTCAAGCTCTTTGGATACAAGTGAATTTAGCCTGGTCATTCGGTAAAATTGGTCATTGGCAAGAAGCGGAATCCGCTATCAACACAGCCCTAAAACTTGATAGTAACAATCTCTTTGCTCTCGGAATTCAAGCTTGGATTACCTTCAATCAAAATCAATTTAAAGCCACTATTGGTGCTGCTAGTAAAGCAATTACTAAATCCAAACAAAACCCCTCCCAAAAGAATCAACAAATTCAATATTGGGTTTATCCCTACCTGCTTGCCGCTCTTGACAAAGCCACCACTAGCCAACAAAGCCAAGATTTAGACCGGCGCATTCAAGACTGTCTGACTCAAATTCAAGACCATCCCTTTGCTTGGGGTTTCAAAGGTTGGAAACAAGCTCAACAAGGGTTATGGAGTCAGGCTCTTCCTTGCTTTCAACAAGCTAGTCGTCACCCCAACGCAGCCCCCTGGGTGCTTATCAATACGGCTATTAGTCATGAGCATCTCAACAATCCCTCGGAAGCCCTTCAAATTTATCAAGCTTACCTACAGAACAATGGTGAGGAGCCTTTTATTGCCTATCGACTAGGAACATTACTCGCTCAATTGGGACAATGGAAACAAGCGAAAACTCATCTGGAGCAGGCGATTCAACTCAAACCTGACTACCCTGAAGCCTACCACAATTTAGGCTGGGTATTACTTAATCTAAAAACTGCCGATGGACAAATCCAATATGCCCGCGAACTCTTATCCTACTATCGTCAAGCCATTACTCTCTACAATCAACAAGATAAATCCCATCTATCCAGAATGCTCGCTCAAGCTTTAACAGAGGCTGACGTTTAAAGGCTAAGAAATGTAAAATTGACTTGCTTTGACGAAGTTAACCTGCTATAGTCGCAAAAAAACTGTTTTACAGTTTCCTCCCAAGAGCTATTTTTCTACTTCCCTAACCGCCACGACTTCGTTGATTGTTATTCGTAGCTCATTTTCAGGAAATTGGCCTACTTCTGTGCCTGATTTTCAGCTTAGTAAGCTGAAGGAGATTATCTATTATCCTGTTTATTTGGGATTTTTAGTTTTTCCTGACAGGATTTTGCCAAAAGCATTGACGTAGGGATTTCTAGGTTGTTGTTTTTTTATGTTAGTAGTTTTCGAGTTTAGCTAGTTAATTTGAACCATGATTAAATACGTTATTCTCAATTTAGAACCGAGCAATGATAAAATTCAATGTTCTCTACAAATAAAATATTTATCAACTAATCCATTGCGAGCGGTAATGTTTGATTGGAGTATTCAACTATTTTATAATTTTTTTCTTGGTCAAACCTGTAAAGATGATCTAGGCGATCATTCAGACCTTAATAATCAATATGAAGTGTGGAAAGAAATATACAATAGAGATGTTGAAAATTTGAGATCTAATACGGCACGAGATAGTTGGATAAAAGAACTAAATTCTGCTTTGGAAAATTTAGATAAAAAGTTAGATGAATGGTTAAGAGATATTTCTTTTCGAGCCAAAATTGAGAAAAACTTTGTCAGTAAACTTGAGAAATTTCTAACAGGTGATAATTGTAGCGTCGTCTTTGTTATACAAAGTGAAGATAAATTTATATCTCAACTATTTTGGCATAATTGGGAATTAATGAAAGACCCAAATTATCAAAAAATTCCCCTGGTATTTGCCATAAAAAATCAAAGAAAAATTTCTCAAGCAGCTTACGTTCAACTACCTAATAAGTCACTAGAAGTTTTGGTTATCTTCGGGAATACAAGGAATTTAGACCCCAAAAAAGATACAGCAGCATTGCAAAAGTTTACTTCAATATGCCCTGTTCTTGAACTTGATTTAAGATTGTACCCTTCTACAGAGACTACAGGGACTGATCTAACTCATTGGCTCGATCCAGAATCTCAACATAAATTTGATATTATTTACTTGCTTGGCCATGGATCAAATGATAATTCAGAACAAAAGATATGGATTAGTGATACAGAATTTCTGACGTTTAAACAATTCTGTTATCGTGTCAGCCAAATAAAAACTTTAAAACTTGTTATTTTAAACTATTGTAATTCTCTCCCCTTAGCAAAGGAGTTAATAAAATCTTCTGAAATTCCTCAAGTCATTGCCATGAGAGAGACTATATTCGATTCTTTTTCTCCAGAATTTTTGACTAACTTTTTGCTCAAATTAGTTCGTTGTAACTTTTTACCTTTAGCTGTCAAAGAAGCTCAAGAACATTTGGAAATAGAATATAGCAATGAATGGCGAAGTTCTGCTTCAGTCGTTGCTCTTTTACAAAATCTCAACAAAACTCCTTGGACATGGCCTAATAATAAAGAATCTCGCTTCAAAAAGACTATATTGATAGGTGGCTTAGGTTTTTTGTCTTGTTTATTGATAGGTCTAGGTTCTGTCCCGATAATTTCTACTTTGAGCAAGAATAGATTGATTAATCTTCCTGGACAGATTAATAAAATATTTCCTCCGTCAAAAGCTGAAGTAGAAAATGTATTACAAGAAAGTACAGTAACTATTAAGGTTTATGACCCCAAAACAAATAGATCTAGTTTTTTTGCGGGTATTATTTTTGCTTATGACAAGAAAGCAGACAAATCTCATTCTCAACAAGATACAACTTATTATATTCTAACCAACGCAAAATCATTAGAAAACAGAGAAAATCGTCAAATTGTTATATCAACTAATCAAGGACCAAAAGAGTTCAGAAACTACAGACCTATTACAGAGGTGAGTCAGCACTTAGCTATAATGACTTTTAACAGCAATAAAACATACAAAATCGCTCAACTGAGCAAAGCTAAGGCTGCATTAGAAGAAAAAGTTTATATGGCCGCTCGACAGTCTCCAGAAGACTCTCATTCAAATCTCAATTTAATTGATGGTAAAATTACCGATCTAAGTCCAATGCAACAAAATCAAACTTATAAATTTTTCTATAACAGCTTCGATGGTACAATTAAACCAAAAGCGGAAGGAAATTCTATCATCAATCAATATGGCTGCTTAATTGGAATTGATTTAGGTAGTTCTAATTTGCCTAATCAGAATTTGGGAATTGGTATTCCTGAAAATACTCTTTTAGAGGTAAAAAAGCTTAAAAATCTCCAGGACACATCGATAAATAACATAAAAGAATCAAAGTTTGCAGATTTATATACTGAGTCTTGTCAGTATGAATAATAAACCTATAAAGACTCTTTTTCCAGCTTACGATATTGAAGCTTGAACAGCGATAAAAACCACTGCGATACCGTTTCTTTATTAGGATTATATTGGTCGATTTTGTCAAATACTTGCTTCAAGGTTTGCTGCCATGCTATTCCAGAAATATCCAGGGAAGAACTATATATATTTTGATTTTGTACTTGATTAGATTCTTGAATTTTATTAGTTAATTTAGTTAAGCTTTTATATCTTTGCTGACTAATTTTTGGATAATTTTTAGCAGCCAAAGCTAAACTTTCTAGCTGTTTGTCTTCATATTCTGCCAGTTCTGTGTTGATTCTCGCTAACAAAGTCCGTAAAGAATTTTCCCTTGCTTTCAAGATTCTTGAATCGATTTCAGGATGTTGAATTGCATAGTCAGAAAATTCTACTATTGCTTTCTCAAACTCTTGAGCTTGAGCTTTTCTAAGTTCATATCCCTTTTCGTTCAAAACCATAGCTGTAAATCCACTAACTGTAACTCAACGCAAACAATACCTTTAGTAATTCCTCTTTCTACATCTATTGTATAATAACCATAAATCGTTTGACCATTTACGGCTCTCGTATCTGCGGTTAATAATTCTCCTCCATACTTTTTCTTTTGCTCTCGACATCCTTCTAAGGAATTATCCAGCAGGATACTATCAAGCTTTTCTGGATTTACTTTCTCACTTTCCCAAAAACCATCATAATCATTGGGTTTTCCCTTTTTAGTCACAAAACTACCATCAAGATAGACTTTTTGGCAACCTGCTTGTTGAAGATTTAGCAATACTCTTTTTAGTCCGACTAGAAGACGTTGTCTTCTTCGAGTGGTTCCAAATCTTTCTACAAGCTCTTCCCAGCTATCTAATTTATGTTCTCCCGGCGGCAAAAAGCCGCGCTGATTAAAAGGAGGAATTCCCATGTTTTTAATATTAGATAATTTGTGAGCAAGCTGGGCATTGCCCAAGAAAAATTAGGGTTGATTAGAACTAATTGAATGACTATCTTGATAAGATTGGTTTAAGGGATCTCTGTAAGTTAGGTAAAGTTTTAGAGGAATCGGTGGACTCTGAATCAACGCTAGATGATAGTCCTCAACAACCTGCATAGCTTTAGAAATAGATAAGGATTTATCGTAACGAAGATCGGCGCATTTTTGAAAAGTACTTTGAGCAGATAATTTCAGATCTGAATACTTTTTCCAAAGCAGTAATATATCCCCAGATAGAATAAAAGAAATAGCTGTTAATGCTGCCTTAACTGCCCACTTTACACCACTCATATCTTGATTTTCTTGGCTAATTGTAGCCGTAGAGGTTGCGAAGTCTGCAAAATAAATAATTCCTGATAAAATTAAAATTGAAATAACTAAAAATACCAGTAAATAATTGACCGCTTTTGCCGCTAAAAACTCAGTAAAGTAAGCAGATTCTGTTGTAATATCCATTAATCTTTGTGGACTATTAGATAGAGAAGATGAATAATAAGGAGAAGTAAAAGGAGCTTGTTGCAATTTAATTCCTGTTGTCCAAGCGCTAACCATAGCTAACTGATGGCTGGGAATATCTTCTCCTAAACTATCAGCATATAAAATCATTCTTCTACATTTATCAGCTTTTTGTGTCAAGTTATTAGCCCATTCTCGCAACCATGCTACTGCTATTGGAGTGATTAAGGCAAGAAAACCGGCAATAGCTAAAAGCCACAATTTATTGTTGACTGTCGCAATTAATGCTAAAACTTGAGCGCATAAAGATAACCACAAGCTGTACCACCATCTCACTTCAGCTTGATCGTAGAGATATAGTCATTTCAGATAAGTCTGATACAGTCTAAACCGACAAAAGCCTTATGAACTCTGGGATTGATATTCTCAATCTTAATTGAAATGACTATAATTGCGAATATCCGATAAATTTTTTTGGTTTGGCATAGCTTACTTTAGAAGAGATATAAGATCAAATTTTGAACATTTTATCTAAACTTTAATTAGAAATTTAGATAAATTATCCCGTTCAAATAGGGTTTAGTCAAAAGAAAATTGTTCTGTGTGAATTTCCTCTCCTCGCTTCACTTGTATTTGAAAACTCTCTCCCAATTGAAGGGTGTATTTTAAAGAGATGTAATGATCTCCTTTTGTCGGATTTGCCTTCAAAGTTTGGTCGGATAAAGATAATAGCTTCAAATTCAAATCAGATGGAATTTTTTTAGATGATTCAACCTCCACGAGAAGTTGAAACTTTCCCTCTTTTGTAGGGGTTATCCTAACCAATAGAATAAATGTCCGTCTTATCAGAGTAATGTATTTAGCTCTATAGAGAGGAGAGGTAATAGATTTATCGATTGTAGGTAGAGCAGGACTATCTCTACGAACAAGCTTTTTCTGTTTATCTTTTAAAATTTCTGCTGATTCATCCTCATTCCAATAATTCTTGGCAAAAATTCTTTCGAAAAATTGTTTGTTTTTAGCCAGAAGAAGTAAATCAACTAAATTGTCAATATCTGGTAATTGAGCTAATGGTAATTCATTAGTTTCTATCTGCTCGACAAATCCAAATAAAATAGCTTTCTTCGCTTCTTCATCAATTTCTACCACAACATAACCCACTCGATCTGACCATACCTCGGACGGGACATAACAGATATTTTCATTTGGCAAAACCGGACGACATTCTAATTTACCGAGAACATCGATCTTTAAATCAGCACTATCCATTAAAATTCGCCGATCATAATGCCCAATAATGCTTTCCTCTAAATTGGTTTCTACTTTCAAACACTGGCAGTAAAAGTTAACAGCAAGCACGGCTAAAGTATTTAGAAAAACCTGTTTACTTTTATCAGCATCTTTCTGCTCGCAACTAAACTTTTGAGCTAATTTAAAATCAGCACCGCTCAGGGGAACTGTAAAAGTTAAACGTTCAGCTAGTGGCATCATGGTTTTTGTCTCCTATTTCTAAAGATATTCTTGAAAAATTGGTTGTAATTTATCAACGCTGCGTTGATAAAAGCTGCTTAAAGTTGCTAGGGAGATTCCCCATTCTGTTGACATTTCCTTCCAAGATTGTCCATTAAATCGCCTTATACAGATTGCTTGAAAATTCGCCTCCGGATGCTTTTCTATGTGAGTCTGCCGAAAACAATCTCTAGGATCTTTTTGGATAAAATCCCATAATCTCTCCCAATCTTTTTGGGGGGAGAGAGATTCAGTTTGCTCGATTATATCAAGCAAGGAAGTATCTGGGGCATGGTTCCAGCTTGATTGCTCCGACTGGAGAGGAACATCCAAAGATTGCTCATAAATTCTGATTCGCTTGCCGTTATCTTGTCTATGTCGCAGTTTTAAATGTTCCCTGACAGCATCGATAAACCGCTTATCGAGCAAAAAACTTACCCATGCCAAGACATTACCTTTACTTGGGTCGTACAGGTCAATTTTTTCAAAAATCTCTAAAAAAGTCTGCTGTAGAGCTTCGTGAAAAATATCCTGATAGACAGACTTAGGAAAATTATAGATATTTTTACAGTACACTTTATTAGAGTTTTGAATCTCATTGGTTAGTTTTGTTAGCCATTTTTGTCTCTCCTTGCTGTTTGCAGGGGAGCTTTTAGCCAAAAGTGCCATTTCTTCAAGAAGCTTAAGTTTGCTGTCTGGGTTACTCATCAGAGAACTCTCCTTGCATTTTCTAGATCACTACCCCTTTTATCTACTCGTCAGGTTACTGGCATTTTATGCAAAAACCGATAATTAAAATTCTTTTTTGTGAGGAATTGTCGAGGGAATTGCGATCTCGCTCCCAGACTGCCTTCGGTATCGCAGCCAGAGTGGATGTGGCGCGGGGTACTATCGAGAATGTAAATTTATGTTAAGATAATCATAAATTTTGCATAAAAAGCAGCCATCCCTACGAGAAAGTAATGTAAAACCGAAACTAAACACGATCGCTGTTTGGTTGCTATCAATCAGGACTCATTGATCAGGAGGTGGAGTGCTTGGGAGTTATTTATATTGGCGATCGCGAAACAGGTAAAACTCACCTAGTCTTGGAATTAGCTAACCCCAAGGGAAATTATGTCAAAGTTACTTATCCCGATTATCAGTTTCTTAGAGGACTCTTTTTAGATCTAGAACTTGGCTCTCCAAAAGCAACTGGTAGTATCGCCCCCGAAGGAATTAATGAGCAGTACATAGAAGTTAATGTCACCCTTCCCACAGGGGAGAAAATGATTGCCTTGGATTGGTTGGACACCCCCGGTGAAATCTGGCGACAATACTGGCAAAAAAATCAACCTGATGAGTGGCAAAGATTTCTCGAAACGATCAGAAAAGCTGAAGGAATTATGTTGATTTTACCGCCCTATCGGGACATCATTAAACCGACCAGCCAAGTAAACCTAGCTGACTTTATCACCAGACAACAATGGTGTAATCGTTTTGACCGTTGGCTTGAATTTTTCCAGCAAGATTGTCCGAAAATTCGACATCTTCTCCTCTGTTTAAATAAAGCCGATTTACTCCCAATCGATCTCGAAGAAGAAGCCAGAAAACTCGCTTTTAATCCTGATTTCCAACCCATAACATGGCAAGAGAGAGATAACTATGTCTTTCAGCGTTATTTTCGACCGATTCACCCTCAAATCAATCAACTTAACCGTAGTATTCAAGGGTTAACAATTAGATGTTTCATTACGAGCATATATAATCGAAAATTATTAGAACTCCCTTGGATTTATTTGGGCAGTCATCTCGCAAAATAAAGTTAAAATAGGAGTAAAAATGACCAGTGGAAATATTGTTGTAATTGGACCGACAGCAGCAGGAAAAACCACCTATTTAGCGGCTTTATCCTACTTCAAAGAACACAAACAAGGCAAAAAACTATTTACTGTCAATCCTCAAAATCCCGCCACAAGAATACTTGCAGAAAAAGCTGAAAATATTCTCAAACAGGCGGCCGATCTAGATAGAACTGTCATCGGACAAGAGATTGAGTCAGTAGATGACTTACCGTTTTATTCCTTTGGTATCACAGCCAAACCCTATTGGTATAGTTCCACGGAGACTTTTCAATTAACCGCTAGAGATTATCCCGGAGAAGTCTTTGAGGCAATTGCCAGTCCCAGTGCAAGAAAGCCTATCCATGAAGATTTTATTAATGAATGTTTTACCGATGTCATCGGCTGTCTAATTATGCTAACAGGATGGGAACCCGGAACTGATAACTTTTATAACAGAATCATGAAACAATTCCTTAAATTAATGGATGAGCGGGGTCGTTCTCAGAATTTGAAGTTAGCAATAGTTATGAGTAAATGCGAAAGAGGAGAAATTTGGCCCGGTAGGCTTGACCCAGAAATTGATTTGTTCGCTGTCCATTTACGAGAAACTACTAAAACCTTGCGAGCAAAAGTTATTCCCCAGAATCTGCGTTTTTTTGCCCTTTCTACCTTTGGCGTTTTAGGCAGAGATAATCCCCGTCCTAACCGAGAAGATCGGATGAAAGGAGAAGAACCGGCTTCGGTGATTAGACAACCAAACTCATGGCAACCTTATAATCTAATTGAACCTCTCTATTGGCTCAGTAAAAAACCAAATCAAGGAGCCAAAAATGAAAGGGTTTGACTGGTTAAAACCAAAAGCTCCTGAATTAAAAGATGCCAATGCCGAAATACGGGTTATTGGCGATCGCAGTGCTGGTAAAACCGCCTATATGGCTTCCCTCGCCTATTGGCCCAATGCTAAGGCCGATAGTCCAGTTCAATCGGTGACTCCAGTGGGGAACCAAGAAGCCAGCGCACAACTGATGAACATGGCACAGAACATCTTGGAACAGGGACTAGAATTAGAACCAACTCCCCTAGAAGCCACCGTTGATGAAGTCAAAGATTATGGATTAAGTATTGTTCTCAAAGAACAATTTTCTTTGAAAAATCTGCAAAGAGGCCTATCTTCTAGCGCAATACGTCTCAATGTTAACTGTAAAGATTATTCCGGCGAGTTTCTTCGGGATCTCATTAACAAAACCGGCGATCCGCGCTTAGTTGACTATCTCGAAGACTGTGTGGTGGCTACAGGTCTTTTATTGTTAGTGGATGGAACCTCTCACCGCAAAGATAAAGACTATGCTATTGGACTAGAAAAGTTTTTAGCAGCCCTAGACAGGGTGGATATTAATCCCAAACAGCGCCGCGTTGCTTTTGCGGTTAGTAAGTGCGAACTGAGTCAACTGTGGGTGAGTCGTCATGAACCGAGAAAATTGACACAAAGACGCTTTCCTCTGATGCAAAATAAATTAGAAAACTGGGTAGATAGGGGAGGAGGTGAAGTGGACTATTTTGCCACTTCTGCCTTTGGTACGTTGGGAACAAATTATCCCGAACCCAACTCGATCGAAAAACAACGCGATCGCCAAGGAACAACTTCTATTATCCGCGATCCGAGACGGTGGCGACCCTTTGGTTTAGTTTCCCCGATTTACTGGCTTTGTACCGGTCAACATCACAAAGAATTAGATAAGGATTAAAACAATGACTACTATTCACATTCATGAATTTAGCACGGGTATTTTAGTCGATGGCACTGGCGGTGCTGGTGAGTGGAGGTCGCGGGGTTTTTCGGGAGAGTACATGAACTCAACCCTTGCTGAAATTCCTAGACCTGTACAGTTAGCGATCAAAAATAGGGAATTTGCCGTTTCTGAAGGCGCATCTAGCCAAAATCCCGCCATTATTGGACGGGAAGTGGAATATCATGGAGAGGCTTGGTCAGTCATTGCCGTCGTCACACGGGGGATGGATGAACGGGGACGGGGTGCATCTCTCTATCGCTATTTCTTGTGTCAGGAAAGGGGTAAGCTGCCTGATCTTGTATCTTGGTACATGAAAAATGGAATGCCAACTTTTAACCCCTCCGATCATAAACAAGTCGATTGGTTTACAGAATATGACGATACTGGGACTCAAATTAATGACTATATTCCGCCTGAGTTGGATGGGATTTGGGAAGGAAAAACACCGATAATTATTACTCAAAAACAGCCACCATATACTGCTTTAATCATTCATAAAATTGCCTCTAAAACTGACCCAGCAAAATATAATAAATTGATTTCTTGGGCCTGTAATGTGGAGGCTTTAGAGAAACCAAATCGCTTTTTAGTCATTCATCCCGCCAGTAAAAAAGCAGAGGAGACCATAAGAGCCACAATAAACAGTATTCCTCAACTTCCCCCGGCTATACCCGAAGAACCCCTAATCAGAACTGCTATTAAGAATTCCTGCCGGACAGGAAACTTTCAAGAAAATTTAGCCCCTATCGAAGATGCTTTGAACAATCCTAAAATTCAACAGGATTATACAACCTTTTGGAATTCCATATTTGAAGGACAAGGCTCCAAAGATGCTTATGAGCAACAAATTTATGATGACTTTAAAGTACGTCTTTTGACGCTACAAGCCATCATTTGCCCTGAAAAGCTGCCAGATTTTGTCGCTTGGATAATGAACAAAGATAAGGATTCTTATCCAATATCTCAGAGTTTTCAAGGGGAGATTGTAAACGCAATCAACCCACAAGGTGATTACCCCCTTGCACCTACTATATTTAGTAAAATCACCCAAGGTATTGATAGACTTATTCTTAATGTCATTGAGCAGCCAGAATTGATAGATGCTACAGCTAAACTCTTATCAGATAAAAAAGGACTCTGGGGCAGAATATACAAAGATGATACCAGTAAAAAACTGAAAAAAAGTTTAAAAGAAAGAAAACTAGATGATGCACCTTGGCAAGAAATTAAAGATGACTTAAGTAAAGTTTGGGATTCTCTTTTTTATCCCAGTGAAAAAACTCAAAAATACATCCATCTTGCTCACCTATTTGATAAACTAGAAGAAAAAGTTCCATCAGATCAAGGAAATAGTTTAACCGTTTTCTTTTATCATCTCGCCCAGGAAAAGATTCCTAGTGACGTATATAAACGCCATAAATTGAAGGGGGATGAAGTTTATAATTTTGATATTAAAGTTAAAAGAGATATACCTTGGTATGAACCAGTATTTAGAGAAATAAAAGAAACAGCAATATTTCTTCTATCTTCCGTGTTTAGAGGTGGAGCATCTGGCTGTTTTATTGCTATTATTTATTTTTTGCTTGTATTCACTTTAGGAGGATTTTTCTTTCAAAGATTATTGAATTTAGCTAATTTATCTGTACCCGGTTTACCCGGAGGATCAAACAATTCAGAATCGCCGATTATTAAAAAAGCGATTGAAAGCTTTCCAACGACTAAAGAATCATTAATGCAAATTAAAAGTGACTTAATGAAGACTACTAGAGCAGACAATTCTAAATCTAACCCTCAAGAGAATGAGATTGATGAAGCTATTTCAAAAATTCTCGATCCTACCTATTCTTCCAATGCTGGTAACTCCTCTACTTCTAATAACTATCTCAATCTTAAAACTATAGACAAAGATAAAGACAAGTGGATTCAGGCAATCATATATTATCAATTATATAAAGTTACACCATCTAATTCTGATGATATTGATGGTATTATTGATAAGGATGGAACAACTTATCAAGCTCTCAAATGTAATCTGCTTCAAAATATGCAACTGCAAGCAACTCAAGCAACTGCTGACAATTGTAAAAAGCTAGGGTTTTCTAAAGTTAAAGTGGCTAAAACTCCCGCTAAAGAAACAACCCCATCCCCATCCCCATCCCCGACAAGAGACCAAAAAATTGAAAAGGCAGTCTCGGAATTTGATAAATCACAAAAGACAAAATCTAGTTTAGAAACTTTAGTACGAGAATTGGACCAAGCTTTTGGTCTTGATACTTCATCTAGTGTAATTAAGGTTCTTGATCCCAATAATGAATTTGGGATTTCCCTTAGTCGTATGACTGAACCAGCAGATAAAGAAGCTTGGGTTAAAGCTATTTTACAATACCAAGAAAGTCTTAAATCTAGACTTAAAAAGGAGCCATCTATTAAGATTGATGTTGATGGAGTGATTAACTATGGAAAGAATACCTATAACCTTTTGAAGTGTGATGTAGCTGCTCAACTGGGTAAAACATTAAGTAAGGAGACATCAGAAATTTGCGATAAAGTAAAACCAATTGATCCATCCTAGTCATCAACTAATCCATCAGGAGAATAATAATTTTTAAACCTATGCTCAACATCACAAAGAATTAGATAAGGATTAAAATAATGACTATTATTCACATTCATGAATTTAGCACGGGTATTTTAGTCGATGGCACTGACGATAATGGTGAGTGGAGGTCGCGGGGTTTTTCGGGAGAGTACATGAACTCAACCCTTGCTAAAATTCCTAGACCTGTACAGTTAGCGATCAAAAATCGGGAATTTGCCGTTTCTGAAGGCGCATCTAGCCAAAATCCCGCCATTATTGGACGGGAAGTGGAATATCATGGAGAGGCTTGGTCAGTCATTGCCGTCGTCACACGGGGGATAGATGAACGGGGACGGTGTGTATCTCTCTATCGCTATTTCTTGTGTCAGGAAAGGGGTAAGCTGCCTGATCTTGTATCTTGGTACATGAAAAATGGAATGCCAACTTTTAACCCCTCCGATCATAAACAAGTCGGTTATCCTACAGAATATGACGATACTGAGACTCAAATTAATGACTATATTCCGCATGAGTTGGATGGGATTTGGGAAGGAAAAACACCGATAATTATTCCTCAGAAGCAGACACCATATCCTGCTTTAATCATTCATAAAATTGCCTCTAAAACTGACCCAGCAAGATATAATGAATTGATTTCTTGGGCCTGGAATGTAGAAGATTTAGAGAAACCAAATCGCTTTTTAGTCATTCATCCTGCGAATCAAAAAGCAGAGGGCAGAATAAAATCACAAATAGCGAGTATTCCTCAGCTTACTACACCATTAAAAGAAACTTCTGTTAAAATTGCCGTCAGAAATTCCTGCCGTACAGGAAACTTTCAAAACAATTTAGTAACTATAGAAAAGGCTTTGAACAATCCTAAAATTCAACAGGATTATACAACCTTTTGGGGGGATATTTTTGAAAATGAAGGCTCTGAATATGCTTATCAACAGGGAATTTATGATAAATATAAAGTACGCCTCTTGACGCTACAAGCCATCATTTGCCCTGAAAAGCTGCCAGATTTTGTCGCTTGGATAATGAAAAAAGAGAAGGATTATTATCCAATATCTCAGAGTTTTCAACAGGAAATTTTAAGGGTTATTCTCAATCAAGATTCAGTTATATCTGATAAAATTACCAAAGGCATTAATATCCTCATTCTTAATGTGATTGATCGACCAAAACTAACAGAGGTAGCCGCCAAATTTTTATCAGATGAAACCGGTCTTTGGGGAAAAATATATAAAACTTATATAAGTCTGGGATTAAAAAATGAAACTTCTATTTTTGGACTTCCAGTTAAAAGAGAAATACCTAAGCAACAATGGACAGGTAGAGAAATAAAAGAAACAGCAATATTTCTCCTATCTTCCGTGTTTAGAGGAGGTGGAGCATCTGGCTGTTTTATTGCTATTATTTATTTTTTGCTTATATTCACTTTAGGAGGATTTTTCCTTCAAAGATTATTGAATTTAGCTAATTTATCTGTACCCGGGTTACCCGGAGGATCAAACAATTCAGAATCGCCGATTATTAAAGAAGCGATCAAAAGCTTTCCAAAGACTAAAGGGTCATTACTACAAATTCAACAAGATTTGAAGCAAACTACTAGAGCAGATGCTTTTAAACCTAACAAGAATGAGATTGATGAAGCTATTTCAAAAATTCTCGATCCCAATAAATCTTTTGAGCTTAAGACTCTAAATAAACTAGAAGATAATAAAGATAAAGAAAAGTGGATTTTATCTATATTGTCTTATCAATTATATAAAGTTACACCATCTAATTCGGATGATTTCGATGGCATTATTGATAAGGATGGAAAAACTTATCAAGCTCTAAAATGTAATCTGCTTCAAAATATGCAACTGCAAGCAACTCAAGCAACTGCTGACAATTGTAAAAAGCTAGGGTTTTCTCAAGTTAAAGTGGCTACCCCATCTCCGACAAGAGACCAAAAAATTGAAAAGGCAGTCTCGGAATTTGATAAATCACAAAAGACAAAATCTAGTTTAGAAACTTTAGTAAAAGAATTAGATGAGGCTTTTCCTGTTTCATCTTCATATAATGTAATTAATGTTCTTAATCCCAATAATGAATTTGGGATTTCCCTTAGTCGTATGACTGAACCAGCAGATAAAGAAGCTTGGGTTAAAGCTATTTTACAATACCAAGAAAGTCTTAAATCTAGACTTAAAAAGGAGCAATCTATTAATATTGATGTTGATGGAGTGATTAACTATGGAAAGAATACCTATAACCTTTTGAAGTGTGATGTAGCTGCTCAACTAGGTCAAACATTAAGTAATACACCAATTTGCGGTAAAGTAAAACCAATTATCGATTCGTCAACTCCCCCAAGAGGATAGTTTTTAAACCTATGAGAATTTGGCTTTACATACTAGCAGGAATAACCTCGGCTTTAATTGGCTGGAATATCGGTCAGATTTTCTTGACTGACTTAAAAATCCTGTCTCGGTTTCCAGAGGTGGTTCTTTTCCCCTGCGTCGCTATATCCTTAGGGATTGGGATGGTAATGAATGAAATATTTATTAGTAATCCCACCCGTCCTAAACTCAACTTTCGGATTGCTTTAGTTCCCCTATTAATTGCCACCTTAATCGGATTGATTGCCGGATTAGCTGCGGGTGGAATCTTTCAACTATTAATTCAATCTGGAGTTGCTGAGTTTCCTGGCAGACTTTTAGGTTGGCTTTTTGTCGGTGCAGCCGTTGGATTAGCCGAAGGACTTACTTGGCAATTTTACAGCATGGAAGCGGGGGATCGCGATCGCTTTCGACAACGGTTATATACTAGCATCATCGGTGCGGGTGTTGCCAGTTTAGTAGCGGTGGGAATCTTTGAATTTATTCGTCAATGGTTAGGCACCTCAGAAGCGTTTAGAAAAGCAGAAGATCCCCTCGGATTTGCCATTTTAGGCTTATTGCTCGGCCTAACCTTTACCATTACTAATTCTCCTAGCTACATGGCGGCACTGAGAGCCGGTAAAGGATTCGAGTACAGGAAAATCATTCCCGAACTCGAAAGCATTGATCCTCAATTTACATCCATTAATTCAGTCTTTCCTAACATCCATAAAACGCTCAAATTTGTCAGTGAATCGGATGCGGAAAAAATCGAAGAGGGACTGTCGATTCAACTTCCCGCCAAAGGAATCATCAAAATTGGTTCTGTCGCCAAAACTAAAGGTTCTGATGGTGTAGAAAGAGGATCGGATATTTATCTCCCCGGACTCCCCCGCCATATTGCTGACATCAAAATTATCGGCCGTGATGCCATTTTATATCCTAACCCAACATCTTACAACCTTATTGAACTCAATGGCAGACGTTTAACTAGCAACGAAAAAATTACCCTTAAACACAATAACCTGATAACCTTCCATGTTAAAGATAACCACAACCCCGATGAACCCAAAATCTATCGTTTCGTCTTCTACAATCGCTTCCTTGACCCACAAGCTTAGTTTATCAATGATTATGTTAACCGCTCTTATTACCCCAGCTTGGGGAATTAAACCTGAAATCACAGATATTGAGGACATCGACGATAAAGTGACTCTTCAAATTCAAGTGACAGGAGAAGACAGTAAACCGATTATGGGTTTAGCTGAAAGTGACTTTCATCTGAAAGTTCTTGATAAAAAAAACAACAAAACTTATCAAGGAAAACAACTACCTTTTGACTGGAAGTCTCCCCGAGAAACGACTCCTCCTGATGCTTGGATTGTCGTTCTCATCGACTTTAGTGGTAGTATGAATTGTTCTCAGGATCTCAACACAAAATGTGATGCCAAAGCGGTTGCTAAAGGAAAGCGAAAATTAGATGCAGCAATTAACGCGCTGGGAACATTTATTAAATTAGCCTCAGAGCGTAAAGGCAACACCTATTTATCTATTGTTCCCTTTGGGGTAGAAGGTAAAAATGATAAGCCTGGAGCCTGTGATTATTACCCAAAAGTTACTTCAGAAACTCTCAATAATTTTAGTTTAGTGCAAGATGTTAAACTAACTAATTTTCTAGGTAGTCTTGCGAATAAAACTCCTTGTGCAACGACTAATTTCTATCAAGCTCTCAAAGAAACCGTCAAATTTTTTAAAAACGATAAAGAAGGTCGTTTCTATCCTAAAGATAAAGAAGGAAAACCTTTAAAACCTCAACCACGACTCTCAATTATTCTCCTTTCTGATGGCTTTGATAATAATAGTAATTATCAAGAAGTTCAGAAAACTTTAGCCAATCTTCAGAACAATAAAGATATTGTTGTTCATACCCTAGGATATGGCTTAACCCCACAACAATTAGGCAAAAAATATTCCTTAGGTAAACCTGCTGTTCGTGGAGATATTAATAACCCAAAATTATCCCAAGCAACTAGAGAGCAACTAGAAAAAGAATTTGTAGATCAAAAACAGTTAGCGGAAATTGCGAAGTTAACAGGAGGAGTTACTGAATTTGCTGGTGATGCTGATGAAATTGCCGAGAAATTAGAAATTTTCCTTGATGCGATTCAAGGACGATACGAAATCAGTTATATCCAACCCAACGTTCGACGAGGAGGCGAATATGTAGCCACAGTTTTTACTCAGAAAGTAGCATCAAAATCTAAACCTTATACCCTTGATTTTTTTGGGCGTACACTTCCCTTAGAAACCAGAATATTAATGCTTATTTGTATTTTTCTTGCTCTTGGTTTGGGAGGAGTTATTCCTTTTTATTATTGGGGAAAATGGTTAAAGGAAAAACAAAACTAATCCTAAATATTTTCGGCACTTGTAAAGTCATGAAACAGATCCTTATTTATTCATCTCTCTTTTTTCTCAGTAGTTGTAATTTTCAGTTTAATCAACCTCAAACAACTTCAGAATGTCCTCAAAAACCCACAGCTATTCTCATTGCAGAAAATCTAGAAAATGTTAACCTAACCACTGAAACTATCACCAAATCTAATCAGGTTAGTGCCACTAAAGCTGTCGGATACACTTTTACAGGAAAGTCAGGACAAAACCTTAGCTATAACACAGATGATGATATCTGTGTGTGGCTTTATAGTCCAGACAATCAAATTTTACAAGGAACAAAATTGCCAGAAGACGGAAAGTATTTGCTGCAAATTGCTGCCCCCAAAGGTTCTAAAACTTTTAAGATAGATATAAGTTTAGGAACGCTCGCTTCTTCCCCGACACCGACACCAAGACTCTCTCCATCTCCCTCATCTTCCCATGATCTCACACAAGATGAAGCAGCAAAACTTGTTAAACGTTGGTATGAAGTTAAAAGACAAGCTTTCGGTTCTTCTTTTGACGACAGCTTAGTAAAGCAATACGCCACCGGAGAACTTTATTCTAATACCTTAGAAAAATGTAATGATGGAATCTGTGGGGGGACAGTGGGTTGGCTGCGCTCTAAAGGCTGTTATTATACTTATGATTTTTCCAATATTAATCGGATAGTCTCTTTTGATCCTTCAGGTTCGTCACCTTCAATAACAGTCAATGTAACGGAACAACTTACACTCCATGGTCCCAGAAGTGCTGGATGTGGAACCCCAACCCAGACTTATCAAAAAAATGTTACCTATTGGTTTCAAAAAGAGAGTGGAAATTGGAAAATTCTTAACTATAAGGTAGGAACTTAATCATGGAAAGAAAAAGAATAAAGTCAATAAAAGTCAGAACACAATCGAAGACTTACCATATCCAATGGTCTAGGTTTTTGCCCATCTTAATTTCTTTTTTTGTAACATCTGCAATCGCTCTGTATCTCATCTTAAACTCCTCCAAAAACGAATCCTGTAGGATAACTAAATTATTGTTAATTAACGGTGTTCCTAAGTCCATTGGAGGTAAAGTTGATCACAATAAAACCCTATGTTATGAATTTCAGGGCATTCAAGGACAGCAATTGCAATTAACAACTAATCAAAAAATAAGCCTAGTTTTTCCAAGTAATAAATACCAAAATCTTCAAGGAGATTATAAAACGATTCTGTCGGAAACAGGCGACTATTCGCTAGTCATAGAGACGCAAGAAGATAACTTAGATTATCAAATTAACCTGATAGTAAGCTCGCAAAATACAACTAATCTGCCCAGAAAAACGCCCGTTAATGATTTGTCCCTAACACCTTTAACACCTCAACTTCCTAGTCAGTCTAATCAGCTAACTTATAACGTTAAACAGTCGCCTACTTTTTATCAAGATCAAGAATTGCAAAAAATCGTTGACAATATTGTAAGTTTAGCTCGATCTAGAAAGTTACCAATAGATAAATTATCTATCAGTTTAGTTGACTTAAATCAATCTGAATGTTGCGCTTATGCTGCTTATCAAGATAGTGAATTGAGATATCCGGCTAGTATTGTCAAGCTTTTCTGGCTAGTAGTTCTCTATAGTCAATATTATTATCAAGGAATTGAGCCGAATCAAATTCCTCCAGAAAAACTCAAAGTTATTTCTAAAATGATTAAAGATTCCGATAATGAATCAGCTAGTATTATTGTTGATGACATTACTCAAACCAAATCGAGTCAAAAAGACCTCGCACCAGAAAAACTCAACGAATGGAGGAGAAAACGTTATGCTCTTAATGATTTTTTTGCATCCTATTTTGTTGATTCTGTTAATTACCCCCTTAATATTAGTCAGAAAACTTTTCCTATCCCCAATCTACTCGAGGATCCAGCAGGACCAGACCAACAAATTCGTCAGCTTAACGGCAAAAGCTCACCCCCGAGACGAAATTATTTAAATACCTATAGCGTTGCTAGATTACTGCTCGAAATTGAGCAAGAACAAGCCATTTCGCCAGCTTATAGCCAAGCGATTAAACAATTAATTAAACGAGATTTACATCCTCAAGCGTGGAAAGAAAAACCTTTTAATCCTATCCAAAACTTTTTAGGTCAATCTCTCCCGGTTAACACTCAATTTTATGCTAAGATGGGCTGGACATTTAATAATCGAAATGATGCGGCTATTATCGTCAGTCCTGATAACAAAGCTCATTATATTTTAGTTGTCTTTGGAGATGAAAAAAAGTTTTATCAAGATAAAGAGTTTTTCCCAATTCTTTCACGACAAGTTTATAACCAAATGCTTAAAAAATGACTTAAGAAAAGACTAAAATAGGAGATAATTCGGGAGAATAAGCAGGTAAATACGCCAATTAAGTTGCAAAGGGCAGTTCAAATGATTCCGGTTCTGATGGAGTTGCCGCCGAGATTCTATACATCTGTACTGAAAAAAAAGTGCAGGACTTTTAGGATATTTTACCTTTTTCCTATCGGCATTTCAGGCTTTTTCAGCATACCCTACTTAACTTTTCGCAATCCTTTAGAAAGATAGGCAACGAAAAAAGCTAACACTCCCGTCATCCCTACCTCAAAATAATTGGTCATGAGAATAGCGGTAAAAAAAAGGAGCAAGATAATTAATATAGTCCGCTTTTGTTCAGATAATTTCATCTCTAATTGCCTCTAATTCGCTTTTAATACTTAATGGTTGATAACCCAAAGAAAAAGCGAGAGAACTATCAAGAGAAACATCCTGGGGACGGGGCGCACTCATGGGAACATCTGACTGTAAACAGGGTTTTATTTGTTCTTTGGGAAGGTTAAAAACCGCCGCCATTAGTAAACCAAATTGATAACGAGAAACTCTTTCTTTACCCCCCAGATGAATAATCCCTTGCACTTTTTCTAATGCCAAAAGTAAACCATTCACTGCACTATTAACCCCAACAGCCGTCCGATATTCATCAGTAAATAGAGATAGTTCTTTTCCCTCTTGGAGGGTTTTTAAAAAGGGTTGCAGAAAACTATTAGCGGTGGGAGAAGGGGAACCAAACATCAAAGGCATTCGACAAATAGCCGCCCGAGGATATATTGCTAAAATACCCTTTTCTGCCGCTACTTTTTGCTCACCATAGACACTGACGGGAGAAACGGGATCATTTTCGGAATAGGGGGCATTTTTACCATCAAAAACTAAATCGGTAGAGGTAAAAACTAGCGGTATTTGATATTGACTACATAAACGGGCAATTTCTAGAGAAGCTGTCAGATTAATTGCCTCGGATGCTTGGGGAAATTCTTGACAGAGATTCGGTTTTGATTGGGCAGCCCCATGAATTACCGCGTCGGGTTTAATCTGTTGAAAAAGTTCTCTAACTGCGGCTAAGTCTGTTAAGTTAATTTTAATTAAATTCGGGTCATTACTATTGACATTGTGATTAAAATATGTACCAAAACTTGCCCAAGATGAGCGCGTTTTTTGGTAAATATGCCAACCTAAAAACCCACTAACTCCAGTGATTAACAGCGTTTTCATAGTTTAGAGATTAAATCCTTTTTCGTAGGCTAAAAACTGCACTTGTGGTTCCAAAGGTTCACTAACTAAACCAATTCCTGCAAATCCCCATCGCTGCATCAGTCCCTTTAATTGTGTTCCTGAGAGAGTTTCCACAGAAAAATTATTGGCTAAATCCTGAGCATGGGTATTGATATAACTTAAAGCATCGTAGGATTCTTTAAACAGAAGCAGATAACTGGCCGGACTTTCGCTTTCACCTTTTCTCAGACGCGCCACTAGGTATTGTCCGTCTTGTTTTGACCTGAGTAAATAATGTGTAGTTGCTAACATAGTTTATTAAGTGAAAAGTGAAAAGGAAAAAAGGGGTTGGGTGGGGGTACATCCCATTTTTGTAAATCTACTGAGTTGGGATTTTTAAAGGGAAACTATCTTCTAAAATTGGTCATTACTTCCGATTTTACCACTCAATCCAAGCCTTTGGGGGGTTCTACCCCCCAAACCCCCCGTTGGGGGCGTGGCGCCGCCCCCAAACCCCCCGCGCATTAGTTTTTCGGTGGGATGCTTACACGCAGCTGCTGATACATCTGTAATAATTTAAGGGTCACTGATAATTGCTTATTGTCCCTATTTCTGCAAATGTGAGATGCACCCGTTGGGTAGTGGGAAATTTAGCTGAAATTTCCCTATCACCCTACTTTAAATCCTCCAATTTAATCCTAGGATCTACAGCTTTGAGAAGTAAATCAGCCAGAAGATTACCGATAATCAACATAGTAGCCCCCATCATTAAACTGCCCATAACTAAATATAAATCTTTAGCCGTCACAGCTTGCAGAATTAAACGACCTAATCCAGGCCAGTTAAAGAAAAATTCGGCGATAAATGCCCCACTTAACAAACTGGAAAATTCAAAGCCCAAAAGAGTTATCAGGGGATTAATAGCATTGCGTAAAGCGTGGACATAGATAACTTTATTTTCTGGTAAACCTTTCGCCCTGGCAGTTTGAATATAATCCTGTCGCAGAACATCTAATAATTGTCCCCGCATCAATCTTTGTAATCCGGCAAAACTGGTAACTGTCAGGGCAATAGTTGGTAAAATCATGTGCCAAGCGATATCTAAAACTTTACCGATAGGGGAATATTCCGAATAGTTAATACTGGTCATATCACCCACCGGTAAAAGCGGCGAGACATTTTGGGCGAGAATTAGCAGTAAAAGGGCAGTGATAAAACTGGGGAAACCTTGACCAAGATAACTGATAACTCGAAAAAATTTATCGATAAATTGGTTTTGTTTGACGGCGCTGAGAATGCCCAAGGGAATCGCAATCGCCCAGGTTAAAATGATGGAAGTCAAAGACATTAATAACGTCGCTGGAATTCTCTCTAATAGTAGGGAAGACACGGGACGAAAATAGGTAAAACTCAGACCAAAATTAAACTGAGTTACCACTTGCCACAACCATTTAAAATACTGGACAATCGCCGGGTCTTTTAAACCAAAAAGGGCAATATATTGTTCTTTAGTTTCCTGACTAATCTTGGGATTAAGGTCAAGCAAAGCCAGAAAACCGCCGGGGGTTAATTGGATAATAGCGAAACTCAAAGCCGAGGCCAACAACAGAGTTAATAAACCCTGGAGAACACGCTTGACAATATATAAAAAAGTTTCGCTAGTTAGGAGAGATTGTAACCCATTAGCACTCGATCGAGCGTTTGCATCCTTATAATTATCATCAGTCGCCGTCATAAGTAATCATGCCAAGTTAATTTCCTAGTGGGGACTCCAATTCAGGAGTCAGGAGACAAATAGTCGCGCAGAATTAATTGCCATTTTTGAGATAGGCACTCTTGCCAGAGTGTTAGCGAAATGTGTAATTAATTCTGCTTAGGTACTTAAAAAAACCTAGTAATCGATAATGGTAATAATCGGTAAATCGGGTAATTTTTCCCGACCACCGAGGTCGATTAACTCGATGATAAAAGCAAATCCTAACACCTCACAACCAATTTTTTCTAATAAATCGGCCGTCGCTTTCGCCGTCCCTCCCGTCGCGATTAAATCATCGACAATTAAGACTTTGTGATGGGATGCCACCGCGTCCTGATGAATTTCCAGGCTATCGCTTCCGTATTCCAAATCATACTCGATACTATGAACGGCGGCGGGTAATTTGCCCGGTTTCCGGACAGGAATAAATCCCGCTTCTAATTGGTATGCTAAAGGAACACCAAAGAGAAAACCCCTGGATTCCATACCGACAATGTAATCGGGGGATAAACCGTAATCGCGACACTTTGCCGTTAGGGTATCGATCGTGTAACGTAATCCTTGGGGATGATTGAGTAGGGTAGTAATATCGCGGAAGACAATACCCGGTTTGGGAAAGTCGGGAATATCGCGAATCAATGATTTCAGATCCATTCGGTTTCCGTGTCTCGTAAAATGGGGGACAGCTATCTATACAATACAATTTACAATACCCTGACTCGATCGCCCTTGTGTTTTAGTTCTCCTATATCATGACCCCTACTAGCCTAACGCCCGAATCTACAACATCAGCCCCAGAAAAACCGTTTATTTTAAGCGTTTTACCCGATTTTCCGATTGCCAGTCAGCAATGCGCCCTACATCTCCAACAGCATATCGATTTAATGCTGTTAGCGTTGGAATCCTTAGAAGTAGGTGCCGGGGAGGCCCTGTTAGCCCTCTGTAAAGAACTAGGACTCGATAAAATTATCAAAAACCGGATTATTTTCTGGCGCTTACGCTGTACTAATCCGTGGCGAATTTCCTACACCCTCGACCGTCTCACCCTTGACCAAGCAAAAGCTTTAGTTATCATTGCCAGTTATCGGGCCAAACCTCTAGCTATATCCATCCGACAATTACTGTTAGCGCGGCAACAGATGGAGTCAAAAGGTTTACCCGTGGATAATAATTTTCTTTTATCAGAATACCTAGAACGATTTCGCTCCAATTTTCGCAGTCGCATGAACCCCCGTCGGGCCAAAGTATCGGTTTATCTAGCCGATGAAAATGCTTTAAATGAACTGGCTTTATCCCTCCTCGATCAGTTATTATTTTGTACTGGTACCACGGGAATGCAGCGGTTTTGGATTAGTTTATTTGATGGGGAGATCGTGTAAAAATGAGAAGACAGTATAGCCTGCCCAATTGTACCCTGATTCTCGATGGTTTCGGCGATGATTTCGCCCCGGCTAACCCCGGTGATAGCCGACCTTTACTCTCAATTTTGACTAACGTAGAATGTCGGTTAATCGGGGCCAATAAAGTCCTGCAAGGTGGTCGGGTTTTCTTGGAAAATTTGGCCCAAGCGGTCAGTCAGTATGCCCAAGAATTTTTGAGTGGTGTTCGTCATCCCCAAGACCCCGTACAGGAACCAGATCATGTGTACCTAGAAAAGATTGACCATAATCTCCATCGTCTGGTCTGGTATCCATCAACGGACTTGAATATCCCGGAAAGTCCGGTCAACATAGAAATCAGTACCGTGCAGTTATTCGACTTAATAGAAGCGATTGACCAATTTTTTGCCGATACTCGCACTTTACCTGACCTAACCCTGAAATTACAGCCGGTTTCCCGTCGCTACCATAAGGTTAATGAATCGGTGGCCAGTCGAACAGTACCTTTTTTGGCGGGATTAGGCAGTCTTGTCGCTTGCGCCCTACTTTTCTATCTGTTACCCGTCCCCCAAGTCCGTAAACCCGAAAATCCCCCCATTCCTGCCGCTTCTCCCAGTCCCACCGTCCCCACTAATCCCGTCCCCCCTCCTAGATAAAATTAGGCCCTTGCGCTTTTCCCAACACCCCACACCCTACACCCTACACCCCACACCCTTCTCTGTCTTAGTTTTTTAGAGAAAGTACCCAAAAAAAAACCAGATCTTTTTTGCACAAGTTAGAAAAATTGTGTTATATTGGTAAATCTGTGAAGGTTTTTCGATAGGGAGTATTGAAAAAAAAATGACCAAACTGGGAACCCATTTGATTGTCGATGCTTGGCAAGTACCTGCTGACCTCCTCAACGATCCCGAGCGCATTCGTCGCGCTATCCTCGATGGAATTACGGCAGGAGAAGCAACGCTGATCGATTTGTGTGTCCACCAGTTCAGTCCCCACGGAGTTACCGCGACGGCGACTTTAGCTGAATCTCATATCGCGATCCACACCTGGCCTGAACACGGCTATTTCGCCGCCGATTTATTCTTCTGTGGTGCCGGTAAACCCGTGGTTGCCATGGAAATTTTGACCAAATCCCTGCAAGCAGGTGAAATTAAAGTGCGGGAACTAACCAGAGGATTCCCCGGTCCTGCGGCAGTTTATGAAAGCAAAAAGGAAGAACCCCTTAAGTCTTCCCTGGTTATGGCCTAATTTCTAGCGCCGGCCTCAATAATAAGTTAGCATCACTGGTGATCGCCTAAACTGAAATCGTGATCAGGATAACCTTTGTTTTTATCCTCGCCCTCTTTCCCTCTCTCGTTAGTCTCTGGTTGATTAACCGATCCCAACAGAGATTAAGCAACCGTTTGAGGGGGATTCGCCATCGTCACGAATACAGCCCGGTGATGGCCAGTGATTTTTTGTCAATTCCTCTAGGGACAGAAAATAAACCAGCCTTGATCGGTGATCTTAGTTGTCGTTTTAATGCCTATTCCCCCCATTTGCGTTGTGCGGTTAATCCCACAGGTCCCTGTGAAGGTTGTCGGCAGTACGAAGCTAAAACTGGCACAGTATAAGCGGCTTGAGCTTCCAAACAGTTCCCTATTTGCTATCCTTAAAAATTATCGCTATCGCAATTGAGGAGTGTGGGAATAATGGCGTTCAAACGAAATTTGACCCTCTTAATCATCGGATTAGGATTAACTTGTTTACCCCTATATCCGGCCCAAGCTAACCAAATCAGCACCGTCACCCCGAATACGGCAGCCAATCAAACTCTTGCTACCCATCTGGTTCTAAAACTGAAAGAGAGAAAAGTTTACGTTTATCAAGATAGTAAAGTTTTAGCCCAATTTACCGTCGCCGTCGGCAAAAAAGGCTGGGAAACCCCCACAGGTAAATTTGAGGTGCGGGAATTAGTTCGCAATCCCGTCTGGAAAAGTCCCTGGACGGGAAAAGTCAGCGCTCCCGGTCCCAATAGTCCCCTAGGGGAAAGATGGATCGGTTTTTGGAGTGACGGCAAAAATTCCATCGGTTTTCATGGCACCCCCGCGGAAAATTCCCTCGGTAGCGCCGCTTCCCATGGTTGTGTGCGGATGCGGAATCGGGATGTGAAAGTGTTGTTTGATTTAGTCCGCATGGGAACCACCGTCATCGTTCAACCTTAATTCTGGCAGGTATTTTTTTAAGATGGGCAGGTCTTCCGGGCGATCTATATCGGCTAATTTAGGCAGATAAGCGGTCTTTAAAGCCAGTTTAGCGGCGATTGTCTGAGTTTTTGCCAAGACTTCCCCCGTTCCCCAAGGAATACCGTCAAAAAGCTCTGGAAAGACCTGTTTTAAAGCAATTAGGTAGTATCCTCCATCTAACGCCGGCCCTAAAACCATATCGTGGGTTTTTAAGGCCTCAAAGGCTGCTAAAATCTCTTTTTCCCCGATTTCTGGGCAATCTGTGCCAATAATAGCGATCGCTGTCATCCCTTGAGCAAAACCATCGGCAAAGGCATTTTGCATCTTTTCTCCTAAGTCTTTTCCCCGTTGAGAATGATAAGAATAATGCACACCTAACCAAGTACGCATTTTTTCCTCGCTGCCGCCATGATAGTAAATGATCAGGGAGAGAAAATTCCTCAAACCCGCTAATTTACTGAGAGTATATTCGGCCAGTTTGCGGTGCAATTCTTCGGATCCCTCGGCTGCCAAAGCTGGAATCATACGGGTTTTTACTTTCCCCAATTCCGGATAACGGGTAAAAATAATCAGTTGTTGTCTCCAGTCCACGAGTGATTGCGACGATGATATTCATTATTAGTTTGAGCCTACTGTCAATAGAAGGCAGGAAAGCCAATAAAACAGGCTTTATTGGCTTAGTATAGATTATTTTAGTTGGTTATCTAATTCTGTGTTGGGTTTCGTTCCTCAACCCAACCTACAAGAGGGGCGATCGCTTGATTGAGTCGAAACCTTTTTCCTAGCGGCATTTCAGACTTTTTCAGCCAACCCTGATTAGCTAGGGACTAGGTTTTTTGGGTGAGTTTAAACAGGATAAACCGGCATCTTTAGCAGTAGGATACTTGATTGGGACAAAAGCAAAATCTGAACTTAGTGTCCGACACTCCACAATGTGAACAAATTCTACGGAGGGATTTTGGGGTTCGCCATTTTCATCAATTTTTTTGCGATCACCATTTTCATCGAATTTAATTGTCCCAGTTGCACCTTTAGTGACAAGAAAATCAGGAGACTTTAATTGTTCACGGATATTAATTCGTGTGGGAGTATTTGCCTTTTCTAGAGCTTTTGTTAGAGCAAGAGTTGCATCATAGGATAGGGCCGTTATTGCATTAACAGAAGTTGTAGTCCATAAAATTTTGGCATCCTTAAGAAAATCCTGGTTAGGACTGGTTAAAGAATCCCAAGGAACCGCTATAACAAACTTTTGAAAAGGTTGTAGGTTGTCAATTTGTTCTAAGGTACGAGAACTACGAAGCCCCCATGATCCGATAACCCAATTTTGACTATTATTAAGTTTTATAAGTCTAATTGCATCGCCTTGAGCATCGCCAATTGCTTTTGGGAATAGTACAAGCCCTATTGTTTCTGTTATTTTTGCTTCTGTTTGTCGTCGTAACTCTTGGATTGCTTCTTCTGCCTTAAAATTATTTCCCAGATCAAATTCATCTAATTTTACTACAGTTCCAGAGAATGGAGGGCGTGTAAAAATAGTTTTAAAACTATTAAAAAAATATTCACTAAATGGACTTCCTTCACTATAAAAGCCCACCACTTTTTTAATAGACTTTTCTTGCAAAAATTTTGCAATGGCAGGAGATTGTTGATCGATGGAAAAAACAGTTCGCAGGAAATTTTTTCTGGGGTATTTAGTAAGCTCGCTAGTCGTTGATCCGGGAGAAATCAAAACTAAATTATTTTGATTATAAATATCCACCGTTGCCACAGTCATTTCACTGGGATAGTGACCAACAACCCCTAAAATTTCAGGACGCTGGGAAAGAGATGATGCTGTCTTTTGGGCTAGTAATTCGTCATTTTCATCATTAGTAATGACAACTTTTAATCCCTTACCATTAATCGCTTTTTTATTGATAAAATTTTGATCTGGAAAATACTTGAGGAATGGATCATTGTCATTTAAAAGTCCCAGATTAATTTTTGTTTGTAATTGCGCTACTCCTCGTAACATTTCTTTTGCTCGACTATCACCATCATCATCATTAAAGTCACTTTGATTTTTGGGAATACTAACAGCAACAGCAATCGTGTAATATTGCATTTTATTGGCTTCTAGTAAAGCATTATTTAAGTAAATTAATGTTTCTGCATCTAGCCTATCCTGTTGCCATGCGTCCTTAAATCTTAACAGGGCTTTTTGATAATCACACTGTGCAAAATATTCTGTACCTTTCTTCTTGTTAAACGATTGAGAGTAATTAAGAACTTCTTCTCCTTCACTAATAAAGTCTCCCGTTTGTTTTGGACAATCAGATGGAATTAATGGAGTAATAATATTATGGCGATAAATGGCAAATAAACTTACAACTGCTATTGATGCTATTCCTATGCTAACTGGCAGATTTAATTTGAAATTTTTTATAAAATGCAAAATTTTTTCCATTAAAGAAGCTTTCACTTTTTTCTCAATGAACTGAATATCCTCATCCCTGAGTCCATAGATAATTTGCAGTTTCTTTAAACTCTCTCTATCTCTGCTGCTCAATGGAGTATGGTTAGCAGCAGCTATTATTTTCCGAAACGCATTCCTATATTTCTTGATATTGTCTCTTCGCCGTAGCAGTGGGTTAAGAACTTCTGTTTCAATCGTTCTGGCTTCATCTGGTGAGAGATTTAATTGATCTATTGTTGCATCCAAAACTGCCCTATCTGCAGCAGAAAAGTCTTCCTCCTTAAAACAATAATCTTTAATATCCTCATCATTCCACTTTTTAATAATATCCTCAACTATTTTACGATACTTAAATTTAGGATCATTAGCAGCAAGAGGAGATCTGGCTAAATAAATAGTATCATCTCCTTCAAGAGAAAGATAAAATTTGGGAGTCATTGCAGGGGCAGCTTCCTTTACTCGTTCGCTGGCATACTCATGCAATTGGCCAATTCAAGTCTGAATTGCATCACTGTCTGATCTATCTTTATAGAATACCTCATTCGGGGTACGATAGTCAAGACATTTTCGAGGACGATTGTTAATCAAGTTTACGGCTCTTTCCACCTCCTCTGGCTTAACG
>NZ_JADBTB010000051.1:0-4615 GCF_020246405.1 Microcystis sp. M083S1 | reverse complement strand
TCCCCCCGCCTATCGGCACCCCCCTTATCAAGGGGGGATCAAGGGGGGATCGGCACCCCCCTTATCAAGGGGGGATCAAGGGGGGATCGGCACCCCCCTTATCAAGGGGGGATCAAGGGGGGATCGGCACCCCCCTTATCAAGGGGGGCAGGGGGGATCGGCACCCCCCTTATCAAGGGGGGCAGGGGGGATCGAACCTAAAATCTATTTTTAATTTAACTATAACCAGCTACTTAATCTATACCAACTTAGATGATAATCTCGATTTTGTTATTTTGGGATAATCTGTTCTCTAGAAGCTCCTTTTACCTTGTCATCATTACCAGCGAAAAGGTTGCAAAAACCAGCAAAAATCGGCAATACTTGCAAAAGTTAAGTTTTTTATACTAGGGTAACTGCACTCACCAGCCAATACATACATTTGTTCTTAATGCTTGTTTTTCTCGAACTCTCAGCTTATCCCTAATTATGACCTTTATTCCCCATCCCGACACCGCCCCCCTTAATCTTACCTGTGCCGTAGTCACGGTGAGCGATACTCGTACCCCAGAGACGGATAGGAGTGGCCAAATAATTCAAGAGTTACTAACTCGATCGGGTCATGATATCGGCCTATACTTAATTATCCCCGATGAACCCTTACAAATTCAAGCAATTTTACCAGAAATTAGCAATCAAAATCAGATAAAAGTCTTAATTCTCAATGGGGGTACGGGTATTGCTCCCAGAGACACTACCTACGATGCTTTAGTACCTTTATTAAGGATTACTTTGCCCGGTTTTGGCGAATTATTTCGTTATCTTAGCTATCAGGAAATTGGCTCCCGTGCCATGGCATCGAGGGCGATAGCTGGGGTTTATCAAAACTTATTAGTCTTTTCTCTCCCCGGTTCCACTAATGCCGTTAAATTAGCCCTAGAAAAACTGATTCTTCCCGAAATTTTACATCTGGTTAAACAGATGAATGGGTAATTTATTTTGATTTGATCTTGGCTGAAATTTCTTGAAAACATACATCCCAAAAATAGCTGGCTAGATTCACCGCGCTTAACAGTTTAGGAATTCCTTCACTTAGACTAGCAAAACCTCGATTTTTAATCTGGAGAAAATCAATAGCGATCGCAAAAGTTAAAAGTGCTAAAGCGATGATTAAAATTTGGTAAGAAGTTTGTTTTATTCGCCGCCAAAATACTAAACCATAAATCAGAATTGCGAGGGCATAAACAGAGATAGTCAAGAATTTGGGAATATTAAAATAGAGGAGAATGATATGAATTCTGAAGATTTCATTGATGGCAAACAGTCCCGTTATTATGCCAGAAAAAAGTAAAAAATTGTAAGAATTATTGAAACTTGTCTTGCGGGACAATAAATCATAACTAAAAAGGCAAACAATCGGTGGTAAACAACAAAGCAATTGAAAAGAATGGGTTAATAAACCGGCGATCGGAGTTGGGGGAGTAGCGGGAGGATAAAATAAAAGACTAGAGGGTAATTCTGCCCGATCAACCCCAGCAATCAAAGCTAAAATCAAGAGGAGAACGACAAGATTTATTTTCAGAAAATGCTGTTCTCGTGAGGACATAAGTATAGTAGTTTATAATTGTGGCTATTAACCACGGTATAATGCACAAAGTGCCGCTTTCTACTGGCTCGATCTACATACCGAAGTGCCAAGCATTTCCTCAATTGTGTTAGGGACAATTTTCTCGGTTTTCTATGCTCGATCAAAAAGAACTTTTGTGTTTATTACAATTGGCTAGTCCCATTTTACCCGTGGGGGCCTATAGTTATTCCGAAGGGCTAGAAACCCTCGTCGAAAAGGGGATTATCTCCAATAGTGCCACCTTGAATGATTGGTTAGAGCGATCGCTTTGTCAAGGCTCGATTCGCTTAGAAACGGCTGTTTTGCTAAGGGTATATCGTTGTTTTTGTCAAGAGGATTTTACAAAACTTAATTATTGGGATAATTGGTTATCGGCAACGCGGGAAACGGCCGAATTAAGACAACAAAGCTGGCAAATGGGGCGATCGCTGTTAAACCTATTGCGAGAGTTAGCACCGGCCAGAGATAATCTACCAGAAGAGGCTAATTATGCCACCGCCTTTGCGATCGGGGCAAGTCATTGGCAAATTGGGGAAGAATTAGCGGTTTTAGGCTATTTACACAGTTGGGCAAGTAATTTAATTAATGCAGGATTGCGTTTAATTCCTCTTGGACAAACCCTAGGACAATCGCTTCTGATCGGTTTACAGCCCAGTTTATTAACAGCAACAGCAGATATTATCAGTTTAGCCGATGAAAACCTGACCAGTTGGAGTTGGGGGCTAAGTTTTGCCAGTATGAACCACGAAACCCAGTATAGTCGTCTATTTCGCAGTTAGAAATTTAGAGAGAAGAGCAGGAGAATGACGGAAAAAAGCAGATAAGGTATAGTAAGATTAAAAAAAAATCTTAGGTCTTAGTTCTCGCTTTCTGAGTAACTAAGGATTTTAAGGAAAGGTGCGAACACTCTACCTAGCCACAGTGTACCAATGTTTAGTCAATCAGAAAAAATTCCCGTTTCGGTGTTGATTCCCGCCAAAAACGAGGAATCCAACCTTCCCGCCTGTTTAGAGAGTGTTGCTAGGGCTGATGAAGTGTTTGTCGTCGATTCCCAAAGTAGCGATCGCTCGATCGAAATATCTACCAACTATGGGGCCAATGTAGTCCAATTTTATTTTAATGGTCGTTGGCCGAAAAAGAAAAACTGGTCCCTTGATAACCTGCCTTTTCGCAATGAATGGGTATTAATCGTCGATTGTGATGAGAGAATCACCCCCGAACTATGGGACGAAATCGCCACCGTGATCCAAGATCCCAACTATAACGGTTATTATCTCAATCGTCGCGTCTTCTTCCTCGGACAATGGATTCGTTATGGTGGCAAGTATCCCGACTGGAATCTGCGCTTATTTAAACATAAGTCGGGCAGATACGAGAATTTAAACACGGAAGATATCCCCAACACGGGAGATAACGAAGTTCATGAACACGTTATCCTCGATGGCAAGGTGGGGTATCTGAAAAATGATATGCTGCACATCGATTTCCGCGATATCTATCATTGGTTAGAAAGACATAATCGTTATTCCAACTGGGAGGCCCGGGTTTATTACAATATTCTCACGGGTAATGACGAAAGTGGCACGATCGGAGCGCACCTGTTCGGTGATGCGGTGCAGAGAAAACGTTTTTTAAAGAAAATTTGGGTAAAACTGCCCTTTAAACCGCTGCTGCGCTTTATTCTCTTTTATGTTATCCGTCTCGGTTTCTTGGATGGCAAAGCTGGTTATATCTACGGTCGTCTTTTGAGTCAGTATGAATACCAAATTGGGGTTAAATTGTACGAATTACGGAGATTTGGCGGTAAATTAAACGTTAATACCCATGTTAATCCCCCGATTAAACCCTCGGAACCTCAACCGGTAGAAATGATTAAATAGGTCCTATGTCTCCAGAAATCCGCACCGATGAGGAAGCGTGGCTAGATCTGCGTACCTACGATCAATCTTGGTTCGATCGCGGTCGTTCTAATCTAATTATCCTACTTTGGTGGTTAGTACAGGGAATTCTTTTTCCCCTCAGTTTGCACCAGATGGATAGCTTTCGCTGCGCTGTTTTGCGGCTATTTGGGGCTAAAATCGGCCTTGGGGTGAAAATTCGCCCGACGGTAAGGGTGACTTATCCCTGGAAAGTGGCGATCGGCGATTATACTTGGATCGGCGATGATGTGGTGATTTATAGTTTAGATAATGTTACCATCGGCAGTCATTGTGTGATTTCTCAAAAATGCTATCTTTGCACTGGCAGTCACGATCCCGGCGATCGCTCTTTTGGCTTAAAAACCACTCCCATCCTCATCGGTAATGGTACATGGATCGCAGCCGATTGTTTTTTGGCTCCGGGGGTAAAAATTGGCTCTAATGTTGTTATTGGGGCAAGAAGCAGCGTATTTGCCGATATTCCCGCTCAAAAGGTCGCTTGGGGTAGTCCCTGTCGTCCTCAATACGATAGAAAGATGAATTCTTATAGTAGTTAAGCTAAGAGGCATTTTTGGCGGTCTTCCGCTCGCTTTTGTCCCACTGTTTCCCACGGGACATATTAAGCTGTTCGTAATTTAATTAGCATTTTTATCGATTTTTGTCAAGATATATTTGACACAATTTATTAGAAAAAGGGTTTCTAATTAAAGAGGGCGAATGCAATTCGCCCCTACAATAATAATATTATTATTGTGCCAATGGTAGGGGCGCATCGCGTGCGCCCAGAATGTCCTAAGTAGGTAGGCACAATTATTTGGGCGAATGCAATTCGCCCCTACAATAATAATATTATTATTGTGCCAATGGTAGGGGCGCATCGCGTGCGCCCAGAATGTCCTAAGTAGGTAGGCACAATTATTTGGGCGAATGCAATTCGCCCCTACAATAATATTATTATTATTGTGCCAATGGTAGGGGCGCATCGCGTGCGCCCAGAATGTCCTAAGTAGGTAGGCACAATTATTTGGGCGAATGCAATTCGCCCCTACAATAATATTATTATTATTGTGCCAATGGTAGGGGCGCATCG
>NZ_JADBTB010000050.1:0-22214 GCF_020246405.1 Microcystis sp. M083S1 | reverse complement strand
ATAATTCATAATTCATAATTCATAATTTATAATTCATAATTCATAATTTATAGTCATTTCAGATAAGTCTGATACACTCTAGACCAGTTAAACCCTTATGAACTCTAGCATTGATATTCTCAATCTTAATTGAAATGACTATAATTCATAATTCATAATTCATAATTTATAATTCATAATTCATAATTTATAGTCATTTCAGATAAGTCTGATACACTCTAGACCAGTTAAACCCTTATTAACTCTAGCATTGATATTCTCAATCTTAATTGAAATGACTATAATTCATAATTCATAATTCATAATTCATAATTCATAATTTATAATTCATAATTCATAATTCATAAAAAAAGGTGGGGCAACACCCACCTTGTTTAAACCTTATATATTAGAGATAATTAGGCTTCATCGAGGGCGGCAATACCGGGTAAAACCTTCCCTTCGAGTAATTCCAAACTAGCGCCACCACCGGTGGAAATATGGCTCATTTTTTCCGCCACTCCCACTTTTTCCACCGCCGCTACCGAGTCACCACCACCGATAATGGTAGTTGTACCCGTAGCAGTTAAATCGGCTAAAGTGTGAGCGATCGCATCTGTACCCGCCGCAAATTTATCGAACTCGAACACCCCCATGGGGCCATTCCAGAGGACAGATTTACAGCTAGATAAAGCTTCTTGGAAAACTTTAACTGATTCAGGTCCAATATCCAATCCCATCCAACCATCGGGAATATTTTCGACCTTGACGATTTGGGACTCGGCATCTTTATCGAATTTATCCGCTAACACCACATCGGTAGGAAGGAGGAATTCCACTCCTTTTTCTTTAGCTTTCGCTTCCAGGGATTTGGCTAATTCCAGTTTGTCCTCTTCCACCAAAGACTTACCAACACTTAAACCGCGGGCCTTGTAGAAAGTAAAGATCATACCGCCACCGATGAGCAGTTTATCGCACTTTTCTAATAGAGTTTCGATCACGCCAATTTTACTAGAAACCTTAGAACCGCCGATAATCGCCGCTAGGGGACGTTGGGGAGTTTCAATAGCTGCTTGTAGGTAGTTTAACTCTTTTTCAATCAAATAACCCGCCACCGAGGGGCTGAGATAGTGGGTAACGCCTTCCGTGGAAGCGTGGGCGCGGTGGGCGGTACCAAAAGCATCATTAACGTATAAATCGGCATTAGCGGCTAATTTTTTGGCAAAATCGGGATCATTTGCCTCCTCTTCACCGTGGAAACGCAGATTTTCTAAAAGGGCCACTTGACCGTTAGACATTTGGCTAATCGCTGCCGTGACTCCCTCACCAATACAATCGGGACACATGACTACTTCCTGGCCCAGTAATTCCGAGAGACGTTTAGCCACAGGAGTCAGACGCAAATTTTCTTTAACTTGACCGTCGGGACGACCCATGTGGCTGCATAAAATAACCTTAGCCCCTTTTTTAATTAAATCCTCAATAGTTGGTAGTGCCGCCCGAATGCGGGTATCATCGCTGATTGCCCCAGTGGCTTTGTCCATGGGAACGTTAAAATCGACCCGGACTAAGACCCGTTTGCCCGCTAAATCGGCTTCTGTCAAATTCGCTACTGTTTTTTTTGGCACAGCCCATAACCTCCTAGATTGCTTACCGTACAATAAAGATTAAATCAGGGTATCGCTACTTGCGGCAATTACTTTGACAAAGATTATTTCAGATTTGGGGATCAGTTTTGCAGTTCCAAGACCGATTTGCCCAGAAAAATTTGATTGGAGAGACTTGTTAATTATGTTTGAGACGATTTTATTTCCCATCGACCACAGCCGCGAAAGTCGTGACGCTACCAGTAGTGTGATCGAATTAGTCAAAATCTTTGACAGTCGTTTGGTGCTGTTGTCGGTGGTGGAAACGACACCCACCGGAGAAATTGCCGCCGACGATAAGATGAGTTCGATCGAAGCGGTGGATAGATTGTTACAATCGGCGCGAGCGGTTTTCGCCCAAGCTAACATCAATGCGGAAATGATTGAAAGGGAGGGAATGCCTTCTTTTGTCATCTGTGATGTGGCCGATGAAATTAATGCTCACCTGATCGTTATGGGTTGTCGCGGTTTAGGATTAACCGGCGAAGGCGTGTCCGAAAGCGTCACCACCAAAGTTATTAACCTTGCCCCCTGTCCGGTGTTGATTATCCCTTAATCAGTGACCAGTTATCAGTGATCAGTTATCAGTGATCAGATGTGAGTTGTCAGTTCACTGTTTACTGGACGGCTACGCCGTGCCTTTGGCAACACTGAAACAAAGCTCCCCATCTCCCCCACTCCCTACTTCATAATTCATAATTCATAATTCCCACTCCCCACTCCTGTCTTCTGAGAGAAATGTAACGAATTGTGAGAGTTTCAGCCGTCAACCCTTGAAAACTCGATCGATGGGGTTGCTTGAAGTAATTCTTAGGCCTAAAGTGTAATCTTAAAGTTTTATGATCAATTTTCCCGTTGATCGGAAAAAGGAGAACTCAAACACAATGGCTGAAACTGGATACAAACAGGTGGTGACACCCTACAATGATGATCCGTTCATTGGTCATCTAGCTACCCCCATTTCCGCTTCTGGTTTTACCAAAGCTTTTATTGGTAACTTACCTGCCTATCGTCCCGGTCTAGCTCCGATTCTGCGCGGTCTAGAAGTGGGTATGGCCCACGGTTATTTCCTCGGTGGTCCCTGGGTTGTCCTGGGTCCCTTGAGAGACTCTGAATATGCTAATCTCGGCGGCTTAATCCCCGCTTTGGCCATGGTTCTCTTGGCTACGGGTTGTTTAGCTAGTTATGGTCTTGTCTCCTTCCAAGGTAAGGCCGCTAGTGGTGATCCTCTGCAATCGGCCGAGGGTTGGAGTCAATTCGCCGCCGGTTTCTTTATTGGTGGTATGGGTGGCGCTTTTGTGGCCTATTTCCTCCTAGAAAATCTTGGTGTCGTTGATGGCATCATGCGCGGGGTTTTTAATCAATAATTAACCCTTTTTCTACCTGTTATCATTTCCTTATTTTTTTTCTAGGAGCATTTGACATGACTGGTGCCTACGCAGCTTCTTATCTGCCTTGGATTTTAATCCCGATCGTCTGTTGGTTAATGCCAGCCGTGGTTATGGGTTTGTTATTTATCTATATCGAGAGTGAATCCTAATTTAGCTCTAGGATTCCTACAATTAAGAGCTTGGAAATTAGCTATTTAATAGTTAGTTTTCAAGCTCTATTTTCTGAAGAAAAAGGAAAAAATTGACCAGATGAAAATGGGTAAAACACTAGACCCCACACCCTGGGGCCAGGGTGCATCCCACATTTGCAGAAATACCGACAATCAGCAATTATACTAAATCCGTTGAGTATAGGCTACTTATGAAGATAGGCAAAAGGCACTCATGCAAAAGGCAAAAGGGGGGATAAATAATCAGTCTTTAATAACCGGATTTAGAATTATCAGTGACTCTTAAATTAGTACAAAAATATGAACAATCGCCTGTAAGCATCTCACAGTTAACCTAATGCGCGGGGGGTTTGGGGGGTAGAACCCCCCAAAAGCTTGGATTGAGTGATAAAACTGAAAGTAACACACCCAATTTTAGGAGAAAGTTTCCCCTGAAAAATCCCAAATTAGTAGATTGACAAAAATGATACCAAATCCCTTTTTAATAGTGTGATTAACTCTCAAGTTATGAATTGTTTCTCCCCACACCCCACACCCCACACCCACGAAAAACTTTTTGCCGCAAACCCTACTTATAAAGCGGTTAGATAGCGGATTTTTTCCAACAAGAGGGAGGGTTGAATGGGTTTGAGGAGATAGTCGTCAATGCCATGACGACCGAGGAAATTAACGCTGATTTCGGGGGTATCATTCAAGATTAGCACTTTACTGGCTTGAGTTTGGCTGGATTTTTTTAAGAGATGACAGAGATGATATATATCGGGCATTTTTCGATCAACAATTATAATACCTGGCTGCACGATCTCAATTTTTTTGATAGCGGAGACACTATCAATTAACCAAATAACTTGATAATGTGCCACCATCAATAACTCACAAATAAGATTGGCAATTTCTTCGTCACTTTCAATCAAAACTATAGTGGGATGGTGGTGATTAAAATGGGGATTATTATCCGAGGGTTGGGGTTGGGATTTGGGAGGCTTTTGTTGAGGTAAACGCACGGTAAAGATGGAACCTTTATCTAAGCAAGATTCTACCTCGATCGTGCCGCGATGCAGTTCCACTAATTGTTTAGTTAAAGCCAATCCTAATCCCACACCACCATAACGACGTTTGCGAGAGCCATCCAATTGGGTAAATTTTTCAAACAGAAGCGGTATTTTTTGAGCAGGAATGCCGATGCCCGTGTCCTCTACCTGAAAAATGACCTGACTGCCTTCTTTCCACAGTCTCAGCGTGATAGCACCCTGTTCGGGGGTAAATTTCAGGGCATTTTTTAACAAGTATAAAAGTATCTGCTGAACTCGATCATAATCGGCATAAAAATAATGCTCTTTTTCGGTTATTTTCATCTCTAAAATTAGATTAATTTCTTTAATCTCTGCCTCTGTTTTAATAATCTCTAAAACATGATTACAGAGATATTTTAGCGAAAATTGTTTAATATCTAAAACAGCTTTCCCCGCCGAAAGTTGCGAGAAATTAAGCAAATCATTGATTAATTCTAATAGTTTATTGCCGTTATCCTGAATAACTTTTAGATAGTTTTTTTGTTTGTCGGGAGGTAAAAAATTATTAGCTGCCGAGCATTTTTGCAGGGTACTGGACAAACCGATAATACAAGTTAGGGGAGTTAATAACTCATGACTCATATTATTTAAAAATTCACTTTTGCAGAGGTTAGCGGCTTCTGCGGCCATTAAAGTATCTTGTAATTCTTGGGTTCTTTCTATTACCCGGCGTTCAAAAATATCTTTTTGTTCCTGTACTTGAGAATATAATTGCGCTTGATAGATAGCGATGGCGAGATGTTCACCAATCTGACCTAAAAATTTCTTTTCTTGCGGCAACCATCGGCGTTTTTCTCCACATTGATGGGCAATTAATAAACCCCACAATTCTTCTTGTACCACAATCGGGGCGATTAATTTTGATCGCACTTGGTGTTGTCGCAAAAATTCGGACAAACAGAAGGAAGAAGAATAGTTAACATCCACATCATCCACGGCCAGAATTAATCCTTGACGATACTTTTCCTTGTATTGGGGAATATAGGAAAAACAATCGTCTTCGGGGGTTAAATTTAACACGGAATTTATCTGGTCAGAAACGCGCGACTCGGAAGTTATTTTTCCCTTTCCCTCGCCGGTACCGGGGAAAAATTGATAAATTAACAATCGGTCCACTTGCAAAAATTCCCGCGCTTCCCTGACCACGGTTTCCAGAATCACCGGTAACTCCAGACTCTGACGCATCTGGGTGATGACTTGGTTTAATAATCTTTCCTGTTGGATTTGTTGGGATAGGGCAGCTTCTACCGGTTGACAAACGGAGAAGATGCGGGGACAACCCCCCTCTGCAGACGGAGAAGAAATTATCGAGAGAATTTTGACTAAAATTTTATTTTGAAAACTGCTGACATTATTGGATAGAGGCAGATTTAAAATTTGATAACCCTGCTGAATTTTTGGGTGGTGGAGAGACTTGACGGACAGTCCTTGCAGAAAGTTTTTAATCGTGTTCGCTTCAAAACTAATGCGGACTTCGTACTCAAAGTTATGTGCTTGGGGACTGGCTAACAATAAAACTTGTAGGTCGGTGGAAAGCAAGAGTTGATAGATTTCCCCCGTCTTTAGGGGCAGCTCTCTTTCACTGAGACTAATCCTCGGCGCTGTCACCTGTATTGCCAACTGTCCCCACCAAGAACGAATTTGTTGGAGGTGAGTAGATGACAACACTTGACAGCAAACATAAGCGGGAGAAGCATTCATTTATCATTTATCAGTTATCAGTTATCAGTCATCAGTCATCAGTCATCAGTTACCAGTTACCAGTTATCAGTTATCAGTTATCAGGAGGCAGGAGGCAGGAGGCAGGAGGCAGGAGGCAGGAGATAGGGTGGTGGGGTGTTGGGGTTTTAGGGTTTTAGTTGAAATTCCCCCACTTCCCCACTTCCCTACACCCCAGTCATCAGTAAGGTGTTGGGGTTTTAGGGTGTTGGGGTTTTAGTGAAGATTTTGCTTAATCCCTATCCCCTATTCCCTAATCCCTATTCCCTGTTCTTTAAATTGCCGCAGACAGATATAATCATCTCTATCTACCTAAGAATGATCCCTCGATCGAGACCCTGATTCTCAAAACCTAATCATTATTTAACCTGACTCTCAAAACTTATGCACCGAATTGCTCCCCAAGCGGGTGGTTGGACAGCAGATACCGAAGGGGTGATTATTATTGACCAAAATCCGGCCCCGATTGTTCTCCTCACCATGGCTGATACCGATATTCAAACTCTAGCGGCAGCTATCGACCATCTACCGGATAATTTTCCCGCAATTCGCGCCCTGAATTTATCGCAGTTACAGCAGCAATACAGTATCGATAACTATGGGGACAAGGTACTATCCCAAGCAAGAGTGATTATTCTTCGCTTATTGGGGGGACGGGGGAGTTGGTCCTACGGGTTGGAAGTAGTTAAGGAAATTGTCGAGGAAACTGGTGCGACTTTATTTGTCCTCCCAGGAGAGGATAAACCGGATTTAGAGTTGATGAGTCATTCCAATGCTTCCCTGACTACTGTTAACCAGTTATGGTGCTATTTCACGGAAGCAGGGATAGATAACTGGATTAATGCTGCTAAATTTATCGCGCATACCTGTCTCCATCTCGACTATCCTCCCTCTCCTCCTGGGGTTGTCCCTAGGTTGGGAATCTATTCCCAGACAACCCTATCCCAACCCCAAGCACGGACTTGGATACTTTTCTATCGTTCCCATTATCTCGCGGGTAACACCAAAGCTATCGATGCTTTAATCAGCGCTTTCACCCAAAGAAACATTGAAACTGTCCCTATCTTTCTCTCCTCTCTCCGGGAAATTGAAGTGCAAGAGGAACTATTAACCCTCTTTTCCCACCATCCCCCAGACCTAATTCTCGACACCACTAGCTTCTCTATCCAGCGACCGGAAGACAAACAAAATCATCACTTCTGGCAGTCCCTCAATAAACCCATCTTCCAAGTTATCCTCAGCAGCAGCAGTTTAGAAGCTTATCAACAGGGTTATCAAGGTCTTTCCCCCCGGGATGTGGCTATGAATATCGCTTTACCGGAAATGGATGGCAAAATTATCACCCGTGCTATTTCCTTTAAATCTGTCCTCACCCGACATCCCAAACTAGAAACGGAAATAGTTATCTATCAACCCCTCCCCCACCGGGTTGATTTTGTCGCTGATTTAACCGCAAACTATTGTCAACTCTCCTCCCTTCCCAACTCCCAGAAAAAAATTGCTCTCATTTTCCCCAACTATCCCAATAAGGATGGTCGTATCGCTAACGGAGTCGGTTTAGATACTCCCGCTAGTGGTTTGGAAATTCTTCGCGCACTACAAACCCAAGGTTATACCCTCACCGACCTCCCCGACCATAGTGATGAATTAATGCGATTGCTTATTTCCGGTATCACTAATGACCTGGAGACAAGGGAATTAAAACCTATCTATCAATCTCTCTCCCTAGAAGCATATCTAGATTATTTCTCCTCCCTTCCCCCCGATAATCAAAGCGCTCTGCTTGACCGTTGGGGACATCCGGACGAGGATTTTCCTATCCCGGGCCTCCAGTTAGGTAATGTCTTTATCGGTATTCAACCTTCTCGCGGTTATGACCTTGACCCGACTCTTAATTATCATTCCCCCGACCTGGAACCTACCCACAGCTATCTCGCTTTTTACCATTGGTTACGACAGGAATTCCAAGTCACTGCTGTGATTAATCTCGGTAAACACGGCAATTTAGAATGGCTACCCGGGAAGAGTCTCGCTCTTTCTCCCCATTGTTATCCCGAAATTGCTTTCTCGTCGCTGCCGAATTTTTATCCTTTTATTGTCAATGACCCCGGAGAAGGGTCCAGCGCTAAAAGACGTTCCCAAGCTGTTATCATCGACCATCTCACCCCCCCGATGACGCGAGCGGAATTGTATGGGGATTGGGAAAAGTTAGAGTCTCTCATCGATGAATATTATCAGGCAGAATCTCTTGATCCTTCTCGTTTAGCTCTGATTCGCGAGCGGATTAACGACCTGGTGGCGAAAACTAATCTCGATCGAGAGCTAGGCACGATTAGCGCCTCCTTTGGTCAATTTCTCACCCTCGTGGATGGTTATCTCTGTGAACTCAAGGAAGCACAAATCCGCGACGGTTTACATATCTTCGGTCAATGTCCCCAGGGTCAGCAGTTAATTGATTTAATCCAATCGATCGCCCGTTCTCCCAGTCCCGACCGCCCCGGTTTAACCCGTTCCCTTGCCCTTGACCTCCATCTCGACTGCGACCCCCTGACGGAATATAACGATACTACTACTTATCTGGAAGGTCTCGCTCAGGATTTAATTAGCCGGAAAATTGAACCTGTAGGCGAAAATACGGCAAAAGAATTGGTTTGGCTAGAAAATCAGTTAATTCCTGCTTTAAAACAAACCCCCGATGAACTTATCTATCTCTTAAAAGGTCTCGCTGGCGAATACGTCCCCAGTGGTGCTTCTGGCGCTCCTACCCGCGGCCGTCCCGATGTTCTCCCCACCGGCAGAAATTTCTATTCTGTCGATACCCGCGCAATCCCCACAGAAACCGCGTGGGAAGTGGGAAGAAAGGCCGCAGAGGCACTAATTGAACGTTATACCCAAGAAAATGGCGAATATCCCCGCACTTTGGCGATTTCTATCTGGGGAACTTCGACGATGAGAAATAGTGGCGAAGATGTGGCCGAAGCCATGGCTTTACTGGGAATTCGTCCCCTTTGGGATGGTTTTTTCCGTCGGGTGGTCGGGTTTGAAATCCTTACCCCGTCTAGCTTAGGCCGTCCTCGTATTGATGTGACTGTTCGGGTATCGGGCTTTTTTAGGGACAGTTTCCCCAGCATACTACATCTTCTTAATTCTTGCATAAATGCGGTAGCTTGTCAAGAGGAAGAAGAAAAAATTAATCCTTTAGCGGCGAAAGTGAAGACAGAGAGGGAGTTTTGGCTAAGTCAGGGCTTAGGAGAAAAAGAGGCGAAACTGAGAGCTACTGCCAGAATCTTTGGCTGCAAACCTGGTGCTTACGGGGCCGGTTTACAGGGGTTAATCGAGTCACAAAACTGGCAAAATGATCAAGACTTAGCTAATGCTTATATTAACTGGAGTTGTTATGCCTATGATAGCCAAGGAACTGCCCATTCTTTACCGGAAGTATTGAGAAATAGACTGCAAGAATTAGAGATAGTGCTGCACAATCAGGACAATCGAGAACACGATATTTTCGACTCCGATGACTACTATCAGTTTCAAGGCGGCTTAACTGCCAGTGTCCGGGCATTAACCGGCAAAAATCCCGTCACCTATTTTGGTGATCATTCCCGCCCGGAAAATCCCCGCATCAGAACCCTAGAGGAAGAAATTCGCCGCGTTTACCGCTCGCGAGTGGTTAATCCCAAATGGATAGCGGGAGTGATGCGACACGGCTATAAAGGTGCTTTCGAGATGGCTGCGACCGTAGATTATATTTTTGCCTACTCTGCCACTACTCACCTAGTGGAGGATTTTATTTATCAGGGGGTAGCCGAAGCTTATTTATTTGACCACAAGGTACAACAATTTATTCAGGAGAAAAACCCCTGGGCATTGCGAGATATGGCCGAAAGATTATTAGAGGCTCAACAACGGGGATTATGGACGCAGGTGGACCAGAAAACTTTAGATCAATTGAGAGCAATTGTCCATGAGGCCGAAGGAGCGATCGAATCGGGTCAGTAATTGATAACTGGTCTAGAATCAATCTATCAAGAAATTGCTCAAATTACTTTAGTAATGAGAAACGGGACTAAATAATGGCCGGAATTGAGGGATTGAGGATTAAAAATTATCGAGCGCTCAAGGATATAACCCTGGGCAAGTTATGGAATACTCAAAATCGAGATTCTCTGACACCGATGACGGCCGTTATCGGCAAAAATGGTGTGGGAAAAAGCACACTTTTTGATGCGTTCGGTTTTTTATCTGATTGTCTTAAAGGAGGAGTAGAAGAAGCTTGTGATGCGCGAGGTCGGGGTGGGTTTGAGCGTCTTCGTTCCCAGGGTCAGGAAGGAAGCATTGAATTTCAGATTTATTACAAAGAAGATTACAATTCCCGACCAATTACCTATGAATTAGCTATTGATCTAGATACGGATAATAGACCTTATGTAAAAAAAGAAAGACTCAGACAGAGAAGAAAATGTCAAAAGACCGGATGGCCTTTTTCATTTTTAATCCTCGATGAAGGGAAAGGAATCGTCTGGAAAGGAGAAGAAGAAGGGAAACAAGTAGAAGAAGGTCAAGACCATTTTGATTTACTTAAGTTAATAGAAAAAATTCAACGAGAAGCTGATGAGGAAAGCAAGGAAACCGAGTTAGTGGAACTGAATGATAAGCGCAAACTAGGAATTGCTACGTTAGGTTCTCTCAAACAGCATCCGAGAATTTCCCTATTTCGGAGATTTATTGAGGGATGGTATCTCAGCTATTTTACTCCCGATGCGGCCAGAAGTTTGCCCCTAGCCGGACCCCAGAAACATCTGAATATCCATGGAGATAATCTCGGTAATGTGGTGCAGTTTATGGAAAGAGAGCATTCCAAGAAATTTCAGAATATACTTAATAGTATTTCTCATAAGATACCGGGTATAGAAAAAATTAGCACCGAAAAAAGTCCCGATAATCGACTATTATTAAAATTTAATGATCGGGGATTCCAAGACCCATTTTATGTACAGCAAATGTCCGATGGTACTTTAAAAGTATTCGCCTATCTCTTACTGTTAGAAGACCCTTCTCCACCGCCATTTATCTGTATTGAAGAGCCAGAAAACGGCTTATACCATAAACTATTAGAAACCTTGGCTCAAGAATTTAGAAAACACGCCACAGGACAGAGAGGACGTTCTCAAATTTTTATCACCACTCATCAACCTTATTTTGTTGATGCTCTCCAGCCAGAAGAAGTTTGGATTCTGGAAAAGGGTGATGATGGTTTTTCTCGGATTAAACGGGCTAGTGACAATCCTTTAATTAAGAATCTCGTCTCAGAAGGATTGCCCCTTGGTAGTCTTTGGTATAGTGATTACTTAGATGAGAGATAAGGTCATGCACTTTGAAATTTTGGTCGAGGATTTGTCGGGAAAAAAAGCACTTGATATTCTAATTCCTAAGATTATTGACATGAATGCAGGTCATACATTTAGGGTTCATTCCTATAAAGGCAGTGGTCATATTCCCAGAGACTTACAGTCTGTTTCCGATCCTAGTAAACGGATTCTTCTTGAGCGACTACCTAAACTGATTCAAGGATATGATAAAACTTTTTCTAGTTACCCTGATAATTATGCTGCTGTGCTGATTGTGGTTTGCGATCTGGATAATCGATGTTTTCGGGAATTTCGACAGGAATTAAGCAATTGTCTGGAAAAATCTGCTATCCAATCCCAAATTTACTTCTGTATTGCTATTGAAGAAGGAGAAGCTTGGTATTTAGGTGATATTAATGCCATAAAAATTGCTTATCCCCAGGCCAAAAGTGCTATCTTGGATTCCTATATTAATGATAGTATCTGTGGTACTTGGGAAAAACTGGCAGATGCTATATACAGAGGTGGAGCGAAACAATTATCTAAGTTAGGTGGAGCTTCTGTGGGTCAAGAGAAAACAGTCTGGGCAGAAAATATTTCTCCTCAGATGAATGTGGATATTAATCGATCGCCCAGCTTTGGCTATTTTCGGAATAAACTACGTCATCTCAGTCAGGAAGAATCAACAACTTTAGTACAGACTTTCTCATCAAGATGAAGTGTAACCTAATTTGGTATTAACGACCGACTCCCCAAAACGAAAACTTCCCATCTCACCATTCAGATAACTGCTGTGGGTGCTGAAAACTCAAATCTGATAACTTACAGAGGAATGTAGCGAAATATACGGAGCGATCGAACCAATTTGTAATATATGTGGCCTATAAAATAGGATGATGCGAGCGTTGTCCATACTTGCATCGGGAGGGAACCGTGACGACTTTTCAGGCTTCGCTCAATTTACTGCCTTCTAGTTCTCCCGCTGCCAATTTTCGCACTGGAGAATGGACTTTTCCCACACTCTACTCCACTCTGGCTCCTGCTGCCCTAGCAGATTTAGTTTTTTCTCGTTACGAGATTGATGTACCGAAAAATTGTCAATTTTGGCATCGGGGTTTAAGTGATGTGTATCTCCTCGAAACCCTGACAACTCCCTACATTTTGCGCGTATCTCACTGCCATTGGCGCAGCAAAATGGAAATCGACTTCGAGTTAGAATTATTAGATTATCTCGATCACTCTCAGGTTCCCGTCGCCGCACCAATTCGCAGCAAAAACGGTGATTTATCCCTAGAAATTAATGCCCCAGAAGGGAAACGTTACGCCGTCCTCTTTCCCTATGCCCCTGGGGGAATTGCTATTGGGGATATAGATATAGAACAAGCCTATCACTTAGGGGCGATCGTGGCTAATTTACATCGGGTGACAGCAGATTTTCAAACCCTAGCCTATCGTCATCCCCTCAACCTCAAATATCTTCTCGAGGATTCCCTGCAAATTATTGCACCTTTTCTGCACCAACGACCGAGGGACCTAGACTGTGTTTTAGAAACCATTGGGGAAATAGAGGAAGAAACCGCCAAATTACCGACAGAATCTCCCTATTGGAGCATTTGTTGGGGCGATCCTCATAGTGGTAATGTACATATCACCCCTGATAATCAGATGACCCTATTTGATTTCGATCAGTGCGGTTATGGTTGGCGAGTTTTTGATATCGCTAAATTTCTGCAAGTTTCCCTACAATCCGGCTTAAATCGCCAGGTTCGCCACAGTTTTATCCAAGGTTACGATCAAACAGTGCCTTTAACTGATGGTGAATTATCTTGTCTTCAGTATCTCACCCAAGCGGCCTATATTTGGTCTTGGTCAATTAGCTTAAATAATCTGCGTTTAACCGATTATAGTCGTCTCTGCGCCAATTATTTTAGTAGCCGTTTGGCCATTCTCAAACGTTTAAGAACCCAAGAATGGGAATTATTCTAAGCAGCCTTAATCCTGTTGGTGACAGCAGGCCCTAACTAACCAAGATCAACTTTCTTGCTGGTCAATGGCCAAACGAGGTATCGATCCCTGTATGCTGGTAAGTATAGATAATCACTAGGTAAAGACTTTCTTCTCCATCTGCCAAAAGTGAAGCAAGCTTTACCGCTTTTGAATACTCTCTGACAGGCTCACAGACAGATGGTTATTATGTCCAGAAGAAAGAAAAAGTTTCCCTGTGGTCACAAGGGTTATGGCCAAGTCTGCCATCATTGCGCTCAACTAGATGCCGCTTGGGAAGAAAAAAAACGTCAAAAAAATGCTTGGGAAGCCACTTTTTCCCAAGATCCGATCGATCTACGGGAATTACCGAAAAATGTCGTACTTAAAGCTAGGGAAATCCTGCAAGGATTGCAAGATCACCGCAATTATCGAGATTTCCACGGTAAACGATTGCGACACGATCGCTTTATTATCAGTATCCCCGTTACCCGCAATTATCGCCTCATCTGTCGCGACTACGGCAATCTCCTCGTCCCGGAGGCGGTGATCTCTCACGAGGACTATAATGTCTGTAAACCGGGTAGGTGAAGCTAATCTTTAGCTTGCTTGGGAAGATTTATCGCTGTTTATGTCTCCCCAAAATCCGGCAGCCAATTTTGATCGAGAATCTCCTCTAGACTAGCTAACACTTCCAAGGGGAAAATACTGGCATCTAATTTGGTTTCGTCAATAAGCAGATTGCGAGCATCGAGATAACATTTTGCTAAAATTTCCCTTAAATAGGACTTTAAACTGGGACTATCTGCTAAAAGATCAGCAATTTGTAGGCGAAAATTTCTAATTTCTTTTTTCCATCCCGCTTGGTTGTAATCTCGTTGGGATTGCCAGTAAGTTAACTTCAGTAAATGTTCTAGAAGTCGAGTTAAGAGACTCTTAAGCGCTCGTCGATTATTTTTTCCCAAATCTGCCAACTCCTCTAATAAATTCGGCCAATCTACCGATTGAAAATCGCCTTGACGTAATTGGTTGATAGTGGACTCTAACCAAAGTTGATAATCGCTATCGTAGAGATTTGAAATGGTAATATTCATCATTTTTTACTCCTTAATTGCACTTTTCAGAATTATTGCTGATAGCTTCCCAATTAGGCAACCAATTTTCAGCGAGAATCTCCTCTAGACTAGCTGACACTTCCAGAGGGAAAATACTGGCATCTAATTGGGTGATATCAATAATTATCTCCCGAGCATCGCTGTAACATTCCTCAAGTATCTCGGATAAATAGGGTTTGAGACTGGGACTATCTCTCAGTAATTTCTTGATTTGTTTCCGAAAGGTTCTAATTTCCCCTTTCCATGCTGCTTGATTATAATCTCGTTGGGATTGCCAGTAAGTTAACTTCAGTAAATGTTCTAAAAGTCGAGTTAATAAACTTTCTAATGCTCGTCGTTCACTTTTTCCCAAATCCGCTAACTCCTCTAATAAATTCGGCCAATCTACCGATTGAAAATCGCCTTGACGTAATTGGTTGATAGTGGACTCTAACCAAAGTTGATAATCGCTATTGTAGAGATTTGGGATGGTAATATTCATGATTTTTTACTCCTTAATTGCACTTTTCAGAATTATTGCTGATAGCTTCCCAATTAGGCAGCCAATTTTCATCGAGAATCTCCTCTAGATTAGCTAACACTTCCAGAGGGAAAATACTAGCATCTAATTGGGTTTCGTCAATAAGCAGATTGCGAGCATCGAGATAACATTCCTGCAAAATTTCCCTTAAATAGGACTTTAAACTGGGACTATCTTTGAGAATTTTTTTGATCTGAATCCGAAAATTGCGAATTTCTTTTTTCCATCCAGCTTGATTATAATCCCGTTGGGATTGCCAGTAAGTTAACTTCAGTAAATGTTCTAAAAGTCGAGTTAATAAACTTTCTAATGCTCGTCGTTCACTTTTTCCCAAATCGGCTAACTCCTCTAATAAATTCGGCCAATCTACCGATTGAAAATCGCCTTGACGTAATTGGTTGATAGTATTTTCTAACCAAAGTTGATAATCGCTATCGTAGAGATTTGGGATGGTAATATTCATCATTTTAAGTAGCTGGTTATAATTAAATTAAAAATGGATTTTAGCTTCGATCCCCCCTGCCCCCCTTGATAAGGGGGGTGCCGATCCCCCCTTAATCCCCCCTTGATAAGGGGGGTGCCGATCCCCCCTTAATCCCCCCTTGATAAGGGGGGTGCCGATCCCCCCTGCCCCCCTTGATAAGGGGGGTGCCGATAGGCGGGGGGATCCCCCTTGATAAGGGGGGCATCGGATAATTTTTAACGCCTACCTACTTAAAAATGGGAAAAAATCAGGAGTTAAGCTGCCGGTGTCCAAAGTATAGGAGAAATTTGGGCTAATCAATTAGCTAGTTTTGCCGGTTTAGCTGAATTATCCTCAATCACATCTAACCGCGAAAAAAACTGCCAAAAAGAGTGATAATAAACCTAGCTACTCCCAGAGTAACAAGGAAAGCCCGATGGTGAAAACAGTAATAGGTGTCGATTTAGGTGGAACGGCTATTAAAATTGGTAAATTTGACCAAGAGGGCAATTGTATCGAATCTCTCACCTTGCCCACTCCCCAACCCGCTACACCCAAAGAAGTCGCCCTTACCATACATCAAGGCATTTGTCAAGTAAATTTGGATAAAAGTTGTCAAGCCATCGGTGTGGGAACGCCAGGGCCAGCGGATGCTCAGGGAAGAATTGCCAAAATAGCGATTAATTTGGCAGGATGGCGGGATATTCCCCTCGCCGATTGGTTAGAAGAAAGTACGGGAATGCCGACAATTTTAGCCAATGATGCCAATTGTGCCGGTTTAGGGGAAGCTTGGTTAGGAGCGGGCAAACGCTTTCAAAACTTGATCCTGTTGACCTTGGGGACGGGAGTAGGAGGGGCAATTATCCTCGATGGTAACTTATTTGTCGGCAGCAAGGGAACGGCCGCAGAATTAGGCTTAATAACCCTCAATTTTGACGGTCCATTGTGCAATAGCGGTAATCAGGGTTCCTTAGAACAATACGCCTCCCTGCAAGCTATTCGCCGGATGACTGGCAAAGAACCGAAGCAATTGGCGGAATTGGCCGAAAAAGGCGATCGAGAGGCTTTAGAATTCTGGCAGGGTTACGGTTGTTTACTGGGGGCTGGTATCGCCAGTTTACTCTATGTTCTCACCCCAGAGGCGGTAATTATCGGCGGCGGCATTAGCGCCAGTGCTAAGTTTTTCTTTCCCTCTCTGCTCGCAGAAATCGAAAGACGGGTTTTACCTAGTTCCAGAGAAGGATTAGAGGTATTAACGGCCGAGTTAGGTAATCGCGCTGGGATGGTGGGGGCTGCTAAATTAGCTTGGCAATTAGTGGGCGGTATCTGACTAAAATTGTCTGACTTAATCGTGAATAATTAAATGGCGATCGCCATCGATACTCACCCATCCCTGACGCTGAAATTCGCCTAACAAACGCGTCACCGTTACTCTCGTGGTAGCGATAGCATTGGCCAGATTTTGATGGGTTAAACGTATCTTTAAACGACTGCCTTGGGCGATTGGTTCTCCCATTTCCCGCTTTAATAACTGTAGTAACTGCTGGAGACGTTCCTCCACTCGTTTCAGTCCTGCGATCGCCAGTAGGGATTCTGTTTGTTGTTGACGACGGATCATTTGATTTAACATCATCCTAGTTAATTCCGCCGAATTTTCTACTTCGGCGATCGTGTACCATTTTAGGTACAGTTCCGACAAGGCTCTGGCGTGATAGGATTCTAGATGGGTCAAATTTAAGCCGAAAAACTGGGATGAATGAACCCAGCCTAGTAAAATTTCCTCTCCACTCTCAGATACTTGACTTAGTTGCGCCATACCCCGATAAACTTGCCAGACTCCATCAACCACCAGAGGAATATTTTCCCCGCGATCATAAAAATGGAGCCGACGACTCTCGCTATAGTCTTCTCGGAAGGGTGAGACGCTGGGATTATAGGTCAGCAACATGATCAAAGTTCTCCTGGGTGAGGGGATAGCAATTTTAACCCCACTTTACTGTATCAAGGTAAACATTAGGTAATCCCCAGATTAACAGTGATCAGTTATCAGTGATCAGTTATCAGTGGGTAAGTCATCAGTTTTCAGATGTGAGTTATCAGTTCACTGATTACTGTTCACTGAAATAACTTCCCCATTTCCTTCTCCCGCAGCTGAAAAACCTACAGATCATTAATTTAAAGCATCTTTAAGAGCCGTGCGAGCGGCCAGATGATTGCGGGTCGAGGTGAGAATTTCCGATTCTCGTTGGAGACGACTGACTGTATCGAGCATTTCTAATAAAGCTTGTTGTTCCCCGGCCACACCGTAGAGATTACCCGCCACCCAGTAGGATAATTCCAGGGGAAGACTGGGCAAATCGTCAGGGAGTTCAATTTTTTGAGCGGTTAATTTGGCTGAGAGATGAACCACATCCCGCAGCAGTCGATCCACTTCTGTGGCCAGAGGTCGCAGATCTTGGGTGGTGGGGACATCTTCAATCCACTCCACTAAACCGACGCGATAGGGTTTTTCCCGGACGTATTCTAGGACACGGAAGCGCTGTTGACCGATGGTGAGAATTTTTAAGCGATCATCTGGAAGACGTTGACAACGGACAACTTCCGCACAACTGCCCACTTTAGCGATTTCTCCGGTGGCAGGATCTACCATTAAGACCCCAAAACGGCGATCTTCTTCCAATATCGTATTCATCATAATCCGATAGCGAAACTCGAAGATGTGCAGGGGCAGGGGACGACCCGGGAATAAAACAACTTCGGGTAGGGGAAAGAGAGGTAATTCTCTAACGGCAATGGAAGAAGTGGCCATAGGTTTAGTAAAAAAAAACCGATCTTCTCTTATTTTTACACAATCCCCCCTGAACCGCTAGGCAAGGTCAATAGCCGGGAGTCAGTCGTCTGTCGTCGGTCGTCAGCTTTTTCTCCCTGCTCCCCTGCTCCCCCATCTTCCCACTTCATAATTCATAATTCATAATTTATAATTCCCTCACCGCTGGATATGCGATCGCTAAATGAGAAAATTGCTGATTTTGTCATCTAGATTGCATTCCGAGCGGAAACCTTTGGGTAATCTATGAGTAGAGATACTCAAACCTCATCTTCATTGGTTCTTCTCTGAGAGGGACTGTTTTTTCTCTCATAAACTTTACAATATTTAATAATTGTTGTAATATTGGTTAAATAACCAATGTTCTTACTACTTGCCATTTATGCCCAAAAACTCTATATCTAGCCAAAAAAAGGACTATAGAGGCAATTAAATAGTCAATGAGGTTTCTCTCTATAGTTGAGTAACCACTCACTTATCTCTTTACAAAACGAGAAAAAACTCTGATAGCATCTCCTTTATTGCCCTGGGGAAGCAATCTGAAAAACGCCATCAATCCCTGAATATCAACCCTCAACCGACGCGCACTCATGAAAACCTCGAAAAACCTTACCGATCCAGTTCGCGCCTATCTCAGAGAAATTGGCCGAGTTCCCCTTCTCACCCATGAAGAAGAAATTCTCTACGCGAAACAGGTACAAAGATTAATTTTTCTGGAAAAAATCAAAGAATCCCTAAAGGCGAAACTCGGCAGCGACCCCAGCGATCGCCAGTGGTCAGAAGCGGCGGAAATTAGTGAAGAACAACTACGTCGAGAATTGGGGGCAGGGGATTTCGCCAAACGCAAGATGGTAGAAGCGAACCTGCGTCTAGTGGTTTCCGTCGCTAAAAAATACCTAAAACGCAATCTAGATCTATTAGATCTCATCCAAGAGGGAACCATTGGGATGCAAAGAGGTGTGGAAAAATTCGATCCCACCAAAGGCTATCGCTTTTCCACCTATGCCTATTGGTGGATTCGCCAAGCCATCACCCGTGCGATCGCAGAAAAAAGTCGCACCATCCGTCTGCCCATCCACATTACCGAAAAACTGAATAAAATCAAAAAGGCCCAGCGTCAACTAGCTCAAGATAAAGGTCGCGCTGCCACCATTGCCGAATTAGCCGAGGAATTAGACCTAACTCCCAAACAGGTGCGAGACTACTTGGAAAGGTCCCGTCAACCCCTTTCCCTTGACTTAAAGGTGGGGGACAATCAAGACACGGAATTAGGGGAACTCTTGGAAGATACGGGACTTTCCCCTGAAGATTACACTGCCTATTCTTCCCTGCAAGTGGATTTGGAAAAACTGATGGCAGACCTCACCCCTCAACAAAAAGAAGTGATTTGTCTGCGTTTTGGTTTAGATAATGGGCAGCCCCTCACCCTAGCAAAAATTGGCGTTCGACTCAATATCAGTCGTGAACGCGTCCGTCAGATCGAACGAGAAGCGATCGCCAAATTGAGAAAACGCCGAGCTAACATTAGAGAATATCTAGCTAGTTAGGGTTTGCGGCAAAAAGTTTGTTGGTGGAGGCAGGGTGTGGGGTGTGGGGTGTGGGGTGTGGGGAGAATAAATAAAATAATCTCCTATCTCCTGACTCCTGAATACTGCCTCCTGCCCCCTGCCGACCGCCCCCTGCCTTCGTTAAGGGTCAAATTGATCGTCTGGATCACAGCGAGAAAAATGACCCATTTCTAGATTAATCGGCGACTTTTCTCGGCTATTTCTCCACTTAGGGTCTGCTGAAAAAGTTTTTCGTGGGGACAGGGTGTGGGGTGTGGGGTGTGGGGTGTGGGGTGTAGGGTTTTACCGATTCTCATCTGGTCAATTACCTAATTTTCAGAGAAAAAGTCCCAGAATTTTCCCCCTATCTCTCCCAGAACTGGGACTTTTTGATTGACAAAAAGTCTAAAAGTCTTACCCAACAAGGTTTTTAGATTTATTCAGCAAGCCCTACTTATTCAAGATATTTTTTCAACAGGAGAGCTAATTTTTCTTTAGTGGCGACGGGAACAGAATCTAGACGGGTAAGAATAGCGTATTTAAGGGCAGAATGAGCGACGGAAACGGGAGGATTAGCTGCCAGACGGCGCACCGTTTCTTGGATAACTTTTTGGGCATTAATAGCGTTATGGTGTAGATTTTCGATCACCATTTCTACCGTGACATGATCGTGATCGGGATGCCAACAATCATAATCGGTAACTAGGGCTAAGGTAGCGTAGGCGATTTCCGCTTCTCGGGCTAATTTTGCCTCGGTTAAATTGGTCATACCGATCACGGTTGCGCCCCAACTTCTATAGAGATTTGATTCCGCTTTAGTAGAAAAAGCTGGTCCCTCCATACAGAGATATGTACCGCCCCGATGCAGGGTAACTTCCGGTAGGTTTAAACTAGCGACGGCATCCCCTAAAATTTCGGCTAATTGCGGACAAATGGGATCGCCAAAGGCAACGTGGGCAACAATTCCTTCCCCAAAAAAAGTCGCTATTCTCTCTTTAGTTCTGTCAATAAATTGATCGGGAATGACTAAATCTAGGGGTTTAACTTCCGCTTTTAGGGAACCAACGGCCGAAGCGGAAATAATATATTCAACCCCTAATTGTTTGAGAGCGTGAATATTAGCTCGAAAGGGTAATTCGGTCGGTAAAAAATGGTGATTTCTGCCATGACGCGCTAAAAATGCGACTTCTGTTCCCTCTAAAGTCCCGAGAATTAAAGCATCGGAAGGAGAACCAAAAGGAGTATCGAGGGATACTTCCCGCACATCCTTGAGGGCATCCATTTTATACAAACCACTGCCGCCAATGATGCCAATTTTTACCGTCGTCATAGTCTTGGAAAGAATTAGTTATCGTTGCCTTGATGTTACCACAATTGAGCGATCGAACTGTGATAATTTTTCCATCAAGCCTTACTTTTTCTTTTTCTTGCCTTTGAGAGAACCATTAATTAAACCATTAAAGCCATAAATTTCTTCAGTTCCCGCGATGGCAACTAACTCCACCTCTTTCGTGTCTCCCGGTTCAAATCGAACTGATGTACCCGCAGGAATATTCAGATGGGTTCCTTTGGTTAATTCGCGCTGAAACTCCAGGGCCTCGTTAACTTCATAAAAATGATAGTGGGAACCCACTTGAATCGGTCGATCGCCTGTATTAGCCACAGAAATACGCAGGGTGTCGCGACCGACATTAATCTCGATCGCTCCGGATGGTGTGATAATTTCTCCAGGAATCATAACTGCTAAAAATCTCCTGTTAATGAATGGGATTGTGAACGGTAACTAATTTAGTACCATCGGGAAAAGTCGCTTCGATCTGCACTTCCGTAATCATTTCCGGGATGCCTTCCATTACCTCCTCGCGAGTTAATAAAGTAGTACCGTAACTCATCAATTCAGCCACGCTACGACCTTCCCTAGCACCTTCGAGGATGGCGGCGCTAATATAGGCGATCGCTTCGGGATAATTTAACTTGATACCACGGTTTTTGCGTCTTTCGGCGAGCAGTGCCGCCGTGAAAATGAGTAATTTATCTTTTTCTTGGGGCGAAAGTTGCATAGATAGGCCTTTTTTCACACAGATGCTAGGGTTATTGTAGTTGTTGGCCGGATATTTGTAGCGATCGAGTTGTGAAATTTTATTTACTTAGCCAGCATTATTGATGAAGATTGGGGAAAATACTCAAAAGTCTTGCTAGGAAGGTCATTCAGTCCTCTGGCTAAAAAACGGTCGGCAATTGGTTCTGTTGTTTTATCTAATAAAAACCACAGAGGACACAGAATTAACCTTAAACTAATACAAGTATATCAGAGGCGGTAAGAGTGGGTTTAGAACTAAGAGTTGCAATTTGAATGGCTGCTATTGTACCTGTCCCGTCCCCATCAAAAAATAGGTCTCCAGTAATTGTATTATAAATTAAGCGATTGCT
>NZ_JADBTB010000005.1:0-2928 GCF_020246405.1 Microcystis sp. M083S1 | reverse complement strand
TGTGAAAGAGCTGCCGTTAAATGTTCGAGAGTGGGACTGTCCGAACTGTGGGACACACCATGACCGAGATATTAACGCCAGTAAAAATATTTTGGCCGCAGGGCTTGCGGTGTCAGTCTGTGGAGCGACCATAAGACCAGAACAGAGTAAATCTGTTAAGGCAGGTGCGGAACCCCGCAAGGGAAAGAAGCAGAAACCTAAATCGTGAGGTTTGGGAATCACCGTCCGTTTACGGCGGTGAGGATGTCAACTCTCCATCGACTCACCCTTAATTAGATCCTATAAATATAGAATCTCTATGCTTTCTTTCTTACCCACTATTCTTTTAGCTCAGTCCGCCTCGGTTCTGCCCCAGATAGAGAGGAAATTAATCACCCAATATCAGGAAGTGCGTCAGTTGCCCGGTCAATTGAATGATGTTCTAGTTTTTAATAGCAATAGTCCCGAAATCGTAGAAAAAGAGGGAATTCTCCTCTCCACTTTCCCCGGCAAAGGAAAACGTTATCCCGTAGCCCATCTCAATCATCCCCTACAAGGACGTTTTGACGTTTTCACCCACCACATCGCCCGTCAAACCGATCCCGATCGCGACTTACACCAGGGCCTGATCGTTACTAATCCCACCTCCAGAAACCTCGTTATCCGCATCCTGCAAGGAGTCAGTTACGTCACCTCCGCTGATGCCCCTTTTGTCGATTTACCCTCTCTGGTAGAAGATCCCAACGGCCGGGTTTTTTCTGGTCCTGGTTCCCGTTTAGCCAGCGATATCATGCGTCGTCGCCATGATACCCAATTTCCCACCCAGATCGTCATTCCCCCAGGCCAAAGTCGGATGCTCTTCGATCTGGTTATCCCCAGAAGTAGCGCCCGATCGACCCTCCTACGTCTCTACAGCGATGGACCCGTCTATATGGCCAATTTAGCCCTCTACGAAGTTCCCCAAAAAGTCAAAATCGAAGATCGGGAAATAGAAACCTTTCGTCCCCCTACCCTAGAAGAATGGCGTACCCTATTAGTTAAAGGTGATTTAGCCGCTCCTCGCGATTTTCCCCCCACTCCCCCCGATCAATGGTCCCCCGGAAGAAGAAATTTTTATGGTCGCGTCGCCGGAATTTCTGTCGGTTCGGAATGGGCAACCCGCATTGTCGATCCTAAAGGGGGAATTAATCTCACCATTCCTCAACCCGGTCAAGCTTTTGCCTATCCTTTAAGTACGGTGACGGCAGCTACTTTCGGAACCAGACAAATTCAAAGCGCCCCCATGTTAGTGCGTTATCCCGATACGGCTTTCAAAGCTCACGGTAACTACGGTGTTCACTACTATCTGACTTTACCTCTATATAACAACACTAGCAAAACCCAGGTGGTGGCTTTGAGTATTCAAACCCCCATTAAAGAAGACAATTATCTCGATCGCTTGTTATTTGTTGAACCCGTCCAGGGACCGGTATTTTTCCGGGGGGCCGTGCGCGTTACCTATCGTAACGCCCTGGGACGCACCGAGGAACGTTTTTTCCATCTCGTTCAACGGGAAGGACAACAGGGAGAAGCTTTAGTACAGGTGGAACTTCCCCCCGGAGCCAGACGCGACATTAATCTCGATTTTCTCTATCCCCCCGATGCCACACCCCCCCAAGTTTTGAGCGTTAAAACCTTGGAATAGATGGGCTGCCCGCGCATTTAAATTGCCGGTTGAGATCAGGCACTCCTGCACTCTTGCAAGGGGCAACACTCGGAAAGTTCACGGCTGATTGTCGGGAGGAATAAGTAAGATAAGTAGGTGGGTATTAAAAACTTTCAGATCCCCCCGCCTATCGGCACCCCCCTTATTAAGGGGGGCAGGGGGGATCGAACCTAAAATCCATTTTTAATTTAATTATAACCAGCTACTTACACTGATATTAATCTCTCTCTGTGAATCAGCCGATGAATATTAGCAAAACTTGCTTTATTTGCTGCTTATTATCTCAATTCTTGGGCAATGCAGCCGCGAGTTTAGCCGTGACTAAACTCGATTTTGATGCCAGTCAACCCCTCACAAATCAAGTGGTTAGATCGGGGAAAATTAAGGTACAAGTTAGCTATCAACCCAGGAATCTGAATGAGAGAATTGATGATAATTCTGATATTAATAATGTTTCTTATCAAATCTTTTATAACGAGCAAATTTATCAGCAAAATAGTGGTTATAGTGCCTTTGGATCTGGCTATGTTGAATTAAGAGATTTAGATAATAATGGCATTGATGAGATTATTGTCTCCACCTATAGCGGCGGCGCTCACTGCTGCACATCCTTGGTAATTTATACTTGGCAAAAAGATAAATTTATTAGAGAAGAAACGGGGTTTTTAGATGGTAGTGGTGGTTCCTTTGAAGATTTAGATGGAGATAATAATTACGAATTTGTCACCGTTGATAATGCTTTTTTGTATGCTTTTAGTTCCTACGCCGCCTCTTTTCCTCCCTCCAGAATTTATACTTTTCAACAGGGTAAATTAGCAGATGTCACCAGAAAATATCCTCAAAAATTAAGAAAAACTTTAGCTGAAATGTTGAAAGCATTGCAGTTAGCTAAAAAAGAAAAGGCCGAAGTTAATGGCATTTTGGCCGGTTATGTGGCCCAAAAAATTCTCCTAGGAGAATACGAAGAAGCTTGGCAATTTCTCCTCGCTAATTACGATAAAAACTCCGATTGGGGTCTCGATATCCATGGCGAAAGTACAGTGATCGGCAAATATCCAGACTTTCCCACTGCCCTGAGCGCTTTTCTCCTGAAAAATGGCTATTTAGGGTCTGCTGAATAAATCTAAAAACCTTGTTGGGTAAGACTTTTAGACTTTTTGTCAATCAAAAAGTACCAGGCATGGGAGTGATCAGGGGGAAAATTGAGGTACTTTTTCCCTGAAAATTAGGTAGTTGACCACCTG
>NZ_JADBTB010000049.1:0-36983 GCF_020246405.1 Microcystis sp. M083S1 | reverse complement strand
TTCAGGGGGTCAATTACCTAATTTTCAGGGAAAAAGTACCTGAATTTTCCCCCCAATCACTCCAAAGGTCGGCACTTTTTGAGGGAAAACAAGTCTAAAAACCCTATCCAACAAGGTTTTTAGATTTATTCAGCAAACCCTGGTTAGAAGTTGCCAACGAAAGCCAAACACCAGAGCCTATTTCCTAGGAGAGTGGGGAGCAGAGAGAAAAAACCTTAACCGAGTAGTATTGACGGACCCACCATCACCCCAGCAATTTGTCGGTCCAACTGTTCTAAATTTTCCGCCGGTTCAAGGCAGCATAACCCTTGACAAATTAACCCAAATGTGCTAGGGGGCAAACTGTCATCGACTCGATACACCGCAGTGGGTAAATAGCGACTTAACAGCGGCTCGATCGAGCTTTCTGGGGCCCGCAGACAGAAACCGTGAAGATAGTGATCGAGGGCGACAAATAAACTGGGGCAAGCGGTGGGGGACTCTTCGAGGATGGTACTAAAAGATTGCAAGGCCTTTTCGGCCCGATCGAGATATTCTAGATTTTCCGTCAATCGCGACAGACGCAATAAATTAGCGATCGCAATTCCGTTGGCCGAAGGGGTGGCATTATCCGTATAACCCCGTTCTCGCACGATCAGATCGAGACTATGATCGGAAGCAGTATTAAAATATCCCCCCTCATCCTCGGCCCAAAACCAGCGATCAAATTCCCCTTGTAGATCGATAGCCGCCTCTAACCAGCGAGTTTCTTGGGGATTAGCCGTTTGCAAGTCCAGTAAAGCCTTAATAAAATAGGCAAAATCCTCCGATTGGGCCAAAACCGAGGCCTGACCCTGATAATTCAAGCGCTGAAAACGTCCATCTAACCACTGATGCTGGAGAATAAACTCGGCCGCGACCGTAGCCATTTGCCAGTACAAAGGTTCGCTAAAGACGGCAAAAGCCCGGGCTAAACCGGAAATCATCAAACTATTCCAAGCGACGATCATTTTCGTATCCGTTACCGCCGGAATCCGTCCCGGCCAAGAGACGTTTTTCGCCTCTTGATTGTCTCTGGCCGGGGGAAAAAGAGCTAATTGGGCTTGAGAACTGCCATAACGCCGAATAAATAACTTATCGAGGATATTTTCTATCTCCTTCCCTAATTCTCCCCCTTGCCGACGTTGCAGCACATTACGACCCTCAAAATTCCCCTCGGCAGTAACGGTAAAATTAGCCTGCAGCAGCCCCAATTCCTCGGTCGAGAGATAATCCCTTAACGACCGATCCGACCAGACATAAAAGGCCCCTTCCTCCGGTTCCCCATCCGTGGCCTTCTCAAAACTATCGGCATCTTGGGCCGCATAAAAATAACCTTCTGGGGCGGTCATTTCCCGTTTTAGCCAGTTAACCGTGCCTTTAATCCCTCTCTCAAAGGCCGCTTCTCGATCACCCGCACTCCACAAATTGGCTAAATATTCGACAATTTGCCCGTTATCGTAGAGCATTTTTTCAAAATGGGGAACTGTCCATGTCGAATCCACCGTATAACGATGGAATCCTCCCCCCACATGGTCATAGATTCCCCCTAGGGCCAGATCTTCCCCCCGTTGATAGGCCGCTTGCCGGAGGGAATCCTCAAAATCGTCACCAAAGCGACCGCCCTGCAAAGCCAGATGAGAATAGGGAATCATCGGAAAACTGGGCCGACCGTAATTATTGGGATTAACCCGAATCACTGCCGTATTTGTCTCGATTCCTGTGGCTAAAAGGGAAGGTTCGGCTAAATTGGTCTCTGCTCGCGGTAAAATAGCCGATTGACGCAGTGCGCCCAGCATTTCGGCCGTAAATTTGCTTAATTTCTCCTTTTCCTCGTCATAATAACGACGTACCGATTGCAACACTTGCAGAAAACCGGGCCGGTTAAAACGCGGTTGCACGGGAAAATAGGTGCCACCATAGAAGGGAATTAAACTATCGGGTGTTAGGAATACATTCAGCGGCCAACCCCCTTGACCGACCATCATCTGCAATGCTTGCATATAGATACTATCGATGTCCGGTCTTTCCTCGCGATCAACTTTGATCGGCAAAAAATACTGATTGAGATAATCGGCAATGGCCCGATCGGAAAAAGCTTCTCCTTCCATAACCGTACACCAATGACAGCTAGAATAACCGATCGAGAGAAAGATCGGTTTATCTTCTCTCCTGGCAATTTCTAGGGCGCTGTCACACCAATACCACCAATCGATCGGGTTTTCGGCGTGTTTTCGCAGGTAAAGACTTTCAGATTCAGCCAGATGATTAGCCATGGGAAAAGGGGTATTTTTGCTCTTGCTGCTTATTAGTTTAAGCTAATTAGAGACTAACCTAGAATCAAGCCTCTGCTCATGCTGAAAACTTCGATCGCCCTAGGATTTTTTCTCACTCAATCTTTACTCCTTAATCCGCAAGTGCAAGGGGTGGCTAATCATTTAATTGGGGTCATGGATACGACGCAACAAGCGCAGACTAACCCGCGCATTGCTAAGGTGCAAATGACCACCTGTGCCGTGAATTTTTCCCCGAAACAGGATAGTATTTATCTTTATCAGGAACAGGCGATTATCGATCGCTTAAATCAACCCTATCGTCAAAGAATTTTAGTCATTCAACCTAGCCCCGATAATTCCACTGTGGAATCAAAAGCTTATAAGTTAAATAATGCCCCTAACTTTATTAATTTTTGTAACAAAGACTTGACAGAAAGAAAATTAAATGTATCAGATTTGGCCGAGTCGGTGTGTACTGTGTTTTTAAAACCGATAGCGGGGGGTTATCGGGGAGAAACTCCCCCCCAGGGTTGTCCCACTAATGCCAGAGGTGCGGTGAAAATAACTAATACAATTATTCTACATTCCCAGGGCATGGATACCAGCGATCGAGGTTATGATAGCCTTGGTCGGCAGGTATGGGGAGCGCAGGATAATGTCTATCAATTTCGCTGGCAAAAACCCTAAAATCGGCTTTCCTGTTTCATTAATGCCACATCGAGAGCAAAATAGGTCAAAATCAAATCGGCCCCCGCTCGTTTCATACTGGTTAAAGTTTCCAAAATCAGGCTTTTTTCGTCAATCCAGCCCTGTTTTGCCGCCGCTTTAATCATTGCGTATTCACCACTAACATTGTAAGCGGCAACGGGAAGATGGCTACTATCGCGCAGACGACGGATAATATCGAGGTAGGCCAGAGCGGGCTTAACCATAATAATATCTGCCCCTTCTGTTATATCTAAACTGGCTTCCCGTAAGGCTTCCCGACTATTAGCCCCATCCATTTGATAGGTTTTCTTATCACCAAATTTTGGCGCTGATTCTAAAGCATCTCGGAAGGGACCATAATAAGCAGAGGCATATTTAGCCGTATAAGCGAGAATTCCCACATCTAAATAGCCAGCCGCATCTAAAGCTCGACGGATCGCCCCAACCCTACCATCCATCATATCGGAAGGAGCGACGAAATTAGCCCCGGCCGCCGCTTGCGAGAGCGACATTTTCACTAAAACTTCTAGGGTTTCATCGTTGAGAATTTTCCCGTCCTCCACAATACCATCATGACCATAAATCGAAAAAGGATCGAGGGCTACATCGGTGATAATAATTATTTCAGGGACTTCTTTTTTGATCGCTTTCACTGCCCTTGGCACTAAACCATCGGGATTATAACTTTCTCTGCCGCAATTATCTTTTTTATCTTCGGCAATCAGGGGGAAAAGAGCGATGGCATTAATGCCTAAATTATAAGCATTAACTACTTCTTTGAGCAATAAATCGAGGGAATAACGATAACAATCGGGCATAGAAGGAATAGCCACCTTTTGATTTTCTCCCTCCATGATAAAGAGGGGATAAATCAAGTCATTAACGGTTAATTCAGTTTCACGAACAAGACGGCGAATCGCTGGATTATAACGAAGACGACGGGGACGAATCAGCATGATAACAGCGAGTTAAAAATAAAAAGTAAACAGTAAATAGCTGGTTTTGCTCTAGTTTTTTACCTAGGCAAAAACCGGGGATAGGACGATCAAATAATCCTGATCCCCCTGACTAATTAGTGAAAATCGGGACTATGACGAATCAAACTCATAAACTCTTGACGAGTCTTAGCAGAATCGGCAAAAATACCGCGCACGGCACTCGTAGAAGTCCAAGAACCGGGTTTTTCAACCCCGCGCATTACCATACACATATGAGTCGCTTCAATCACCACAGCTACCCCTTGAGGTTGTAGTAATCCTTGCAAAGCATCGGCAATTTGTGCGGTTAAACGTTCCTGTACTTGCAGTCGTCTGGCGTACATTTCACAGATGCGGGCAATTTTCGATAAACCGATCACTTTCCCGTTAGGAATATAGGCAACATGAGCGCGGCCGATAATTGGTAAAATATGGTGTTCACAGGAGCTAAAAATATCGATGTCTCGGATTAAAACCATCTCGTTAGCATCCTCGTGAAAAACTGCCCCATTCAGCAATTCATCCAGGGATTGCTGATAACCAGAAGTGAGAAATTTTAGGGCTTTTACTACTCGTTTGGGAGTGTCTCGTAAACCTTCGCGATCGGGATCTTCTCCTAATCCTAACAGCAGTGTTCTTACCGCTTGCATCATCTCGGCTTCCGATACCGGCGATTTAGGTTCGGTAATCACTTCGGGAAAGTGATTGTAGTCATCATTGTCGAAAATTGCTTTGGATTTAGCTAAGGTCATAGATATTTTTACGGACTCCAATAGTTAATTGATCGGCAAAGTTTTCTGATGTTACCAATGTCAATAAATACCCTTTGCTAGAGTATTTATTTTTCTGGGCATCTAGACGATAACTAATGAAAGCTATCGGGTTATTCCCTCATCTGTGGGGTTATCTCCGGTGCGGAAATATTGAGGGCAGGCAGGGTTCTACTACATAATTAGTCTATCTTGTCAAGTAGTTCGTTTGTTTGCTATCTTGGGCTTCCTAGAATGATAATCGTTATCATTTTAACAAAAAATTTAGATTTACCAACAAAAATTTTGTCGCCAGATAAAATATTCCCGTTGAGTTATTTAACTTATTTTGAAGAGATAGGCAGATTTTGCGATTTTATCGCTTATATTCAGCAATATTCCTGATTTTATGGTATTCTTCCTCCGAGTATAAATCCGCCGGAGAAGCAAGGCGATCGAGAAAGAGGATTCCTTCCAGATGATCGTATTCGTGTTGAAAGATGCGCGCGACAAAATCCCTGAAAACTTGACGGATTTCCCGACCATTGCGATCATAATAGGCCACCTCAATCCACTGATGACGGGGGACAAAACCGCGCCAATTGGGGACACTGAGACAACCTTCCCAACCCTTGACCATTTCCTCGCTCACCTGCAAAATGCGAGGATTAATCATGGCAGTGGCCTGCATGATCGGAGCGTCGGGATAACGAGGATTGGGGTGAGAAGCAACGATAAACAGACGCAGAGATCGAGCAACTTGGGGCGCGGCAATTCCTACCCCGTGGGCAGCTTGTACGGTGGTAATCAGGGAATCGATCAAATTTTGACAGTCAGCATCGAGAAGATTATCGATCGCTGCTGCTTTTTGCTCTAGAATTGGATTTCCTAATTGGGTGATTGTTAAAACTTGCGTCATCTGTCTAAAGATTAATTGTTTTCCTCTGAAAATTATTTTATCGTCAACGGCAAAATCTCGCTAAACTGATAAGGTTTCCCCGCAGCAGCACTAGAGCAACTTTGTTAATCAAAATTAATCGTGGATAGCAGCGCCCAACAACTTTGGCATAATCTCCTAGAGCGTCTAAAATTACTATTAACCCGTCCCGCTTTCGAGACTTGGTTTCAAACGGCGACGGTTAAAGAATGGCAAAACGATCGCTTAGTAATTCAGGCTGCCAATCCTTTTATTCTTAACCATCTTCAGAAAAATTATCTGTCAACAATTGCTGAAGTGGTCGAGGATATCGTCGGTTATCCCGTCGAGATTCAACTAACGGCACAACAGGGCGATTCGATCGCTATTTTCCAGCCCAACACTAGCTTAGAATCAGAATTATCCCCCAGTAATCAACTTAACCCTAAATATAATTTTTCCCGTTTTGTTGTCGGTCCAACCAATCGTATGGCCCACGCGGCTGCTTTAGCGGTGGCGGAATTACCCGGGAGGGAATTTAACCCGCTTTTTCTCTGTGGTGGTGTGGGATTAGGTAAAACCCATTTAATGCAAGCGATCGGTCATTATCGTCTAGAATTATATCCTCAATCTAGGGTTTTTTATGTATCGACGGAACAATTTACTAATGATTTAATCACCGCTATCCGTCAAGATAGTATGGAAAGTTTTCGTAATCATTATCGCCATGCCGATATATTATTAGTGGATGATCTGCAATTTATTGAAGGAAAAGAATACACTCAAGAAGAATTTTTTCATACCTTTAATACCCTGCACGAAGCGGGAAAACAGGTAGTTTTAGCCTCCGATCGCCTGCCCAAACAGATGCCCAGTTTACAGGATCGTTTAATTTCTCGCTTTTCTATGGGATTAGTCGCCGATATCCAAGCACCGGATATCGAAACTCGCATGGCAATTTTACAAAAAAAGGCCGAGTACGAAAATCTGCGTCTCCCAAGAGAAGTTATCGAATATATTGCCGTTAATTATACTTCTAATATTCGCGAATTAGAGGGGGCATTAATCCGGGCTACTACTTATATTTCTATCTCCGGATTGCCGATGACGGTAGAAAATATCGCGCCGGTTTTAAATCCACCAATGGCCAAAATTGCCACTTCTCCTGAGATTATTATGGCGGTAGTAGCGGAAAAGTTTCAACTCTCGATCGCCGATCTAAAAGGAAATTCCCGCCGACGAGAAATTAGTTTTGCCCGACAGATTGGAATGTATTTGATGCGTCAACACACGGATTTAAGCTTACCGCGCATTGGCGAAGAATTTGGCGGCAAAGATCACACCACCGTTATTTATAGCTGTGATAAAATCAATCTTTCCCAGCATCAAGATCGACAATTACAAGAAATCTTAGCCCAACTAATCGAGCGAATTAACTCCCTCAGTCGCAATCAGTAGTCGGGGGTAATTATGAATGATGAATTATGAATTATGAATTGGGAATTGGGGAGATGGGAGAATTATGAATTATGAATTATGAATTGGGAATTGGGGAGATGGGAGAATTATGAATTATGAATTATGAATTATGAATTATGAATTGGGGAGATGGGGTTTTTCAGTAAACAGTAATCAGTGAACTGAAAACTCACATCTGATAACTGATAACTGATAACTGATAACTGATAACTGAGATTAACTACAGGAGAATAAACTGGCAATTGTAGCGAGGAGACGAGAGGTCATGGGTAAACTATCGATCACCATAGCTGTACATAATAACATCATGTAAAGAATGGAATATTTAAACAGCGATCGAGCCATGTCCCGATCAAAAGGATTCTGTTTTAATCGCCAAGCTTTTTTCAGGAAAACAAACCCTAAAATTAAAGCCGCTACACCATAAACCACACCACAGGCAGCCAAGGGATAAATCAGGAGGAAAGTGAAAGGAACGACGATTAAAGTATAGAGCCAAATCTGCTCGCTAGTGGCTTCTTCTCCTTTAACTACGGGCATCATCGGGATATCCACTTCTGCATAATCATCCTTGATCATTAAAGCTAAAGCCCAAAAATGGGGAGGAGTCCAGAGGAAAATAATTGCGAATAAAATCCAGGGAATCCAACCGAGATCGCCCGTTACTGCCGCCCAACCGACGAGGGGAGGAATCGAGCCAGCCGCGCCACCGATAACAATATTTTGGATACTATGACGCTTGAGCAGATGGGTATAAATCAGCATATAAAATGCGATGCCGGTCATTGCTAAAAATCCGCTCAAAGTATTGACAAAAAAGACAAAAAGTGCTAGGGAAAGAGAGGCTAAAACGAGGGCAAAAATGAGGGCGTGGAGGGGTTGCACGCGACCGGAGGGGATCGGACGGGCGCGAGTACGAAGCATGGTGTGATCGATGTCGCGATCATAGATGCAGTTTAAGGTTTGAGCGGCGGCGGCGGCGAGAGTGCCACCGAGGAGAGTAAGAAAGAGTAAGAGGGGGGAAACCTGACCTTTAGAGGCGATTTCCATAGAAGCGGCTGTAGTAATCAGCAGTAGAGGAATAATTCGCGGTTTGGTGAGTTGATAATAACTTTTAGCGACTTGTAAAAAATTATCGTGGTGGCGAAGGGCTTGAGTTCCAGTCATCGTGATTAAATCCTTAGAGATGGCTTATAGGTGCGAAAGAACGATCGCGAAGGGCAAAAGTGGTAAAAGCGACGAGGGTTGCCACCAATAGCGCACCGATGCTGTGGTGGGTAATGGTTAAGGGTTCCACCTGGAGATGCAGTTTCAGGGTGGCAACGCCCAAAAACACCTGTAGGGCGACTAATCCCCCGGCGCTAAAAGCTAGTTTTTTAAGGAGAGGATGGATAGCGGCAGTTCGCCAAGCGAAGAAAACTAGGGTTAAAACCGAGATAGTGGCGGGAAAAACCCCGATAATGTGGCTATTCATCACGGTGCAGAGTTGGGAAACCGTTAAACACTGATGGGCAGCCCAACGGGAACCGACGAGACCGCCGAGTAGACATTGCAGATAAACTAGACCGGTGGCGACCATTCCCATCCAAGTTAGTTTCCCGACCGCACCTGTGCCACGGTAGGGAGTCAGACCGATAGCAATGACGATTAAGGTGGCAAAAAAGAGCAAAGCTGTGGCTAAATGGGCGGTTACGATGTCAAATCGCAGTAATTGGGTGACGGTTAATCCTCCCAGGACTCCTTGCAGGAGAATTAAAGCCAAGGCAGCGATCGCCGAGGGCAACAGCCAAGGGGGAAGATGGCGACGATACCACCAAGACAGACCGACGAGAGCGATCGTGCTAAACCCGATCAAAGAGGCATCGAGACGATGAAACCACTCCAGAAATACCTGTAGATTCATCTGCTGACTGGGAATCCATTGACCGTAACACAGAGGCCAATCGGGACAAGCTAAACCGGCGTTCATAACTCTGGTGGCAGCACCCACCACCATGAGGGCGAAAGTAGCGATCGCAATTTTCCAGACTAAGCGGCGCATCCACACCTGAATATGGCCAGTTTCTCTTAGGGGTGTCGGGTTAAAAACAGATTCGGTCATCGGTTTGCCTGTTCTCAAGGAGTCTGTCATCAAAGATCATGGCTTTGTTTGCCAGTTAGTTATCACTGTGAATGAGTTTTTTTACGACCAGTAAAACCTTTTAGATATTCTTTAGATTTCTGGTCATTTCCGTTACATTTGTTTACATAAACTCAGAATAAAACATAAAAATTAGTTATTTAAAATACTTTCCCCGAAAACGATCCCAAAGAAAAGATAAAATTCTCAGAAGATGCTGGTTAAATTTCCCATCTATAGGGGAATCATGTTTTAGCCTTGAATAAGTAGCCACTATTAAAAATATTGAAAAGACCGTGAAAATTCCCAGCAGTATCCTGACGCTCGTATTCGGGATCGCCTTGACCTTAATTAGTCTCTGGTATGGCCAAAATCATGGCTTAATGCCTGTGGCCGCTTCCGAAGATGCTCAGGAGATAGATAATATCTTTAATCTGATGATGACCCTCGCCACGGGACTATTTTTAATAGTTGAAGGCGTGATTATCTATATAGTGATTCGCTTTCGCCGTAAACCGGGGGATCAAACCGACGGGCCGGCAGTGGAGGGCAATGTCCCCCTAGAAATCTTCTGGACAGCCATCCCGACGGTAATCGTTTTTATCCTTGCCGTCTATAGCTTCGAGATTTATAACAATATCGGCGGTCTCGATCCCTTGATTTCCAAGGGTGGCAAAGGAGAAATCGCCCACCACGGTCATCACCACGGCACGATGATGGCCCTGGGCGGCGATCGCAGGGTAGCCCTAGGTATCGGCAATTCCTACGATGGTGAAGGAGTTCCCCCCCTAGTGGTCAATGTTAAAGGCATTCAATACGCTTGGATCTTCACCTATCCCGAAACTGGCATTGTTTCCGGAGAACTGCACGCTCCCGTCAATCGTCCCGTGCAACTGAATATGGAAGCGGGAGATGTGATCCATGCTTTCTGGGTTCCCCAATTGCGTCTAAAACAGGACGTTATCCCCGGACAGGAAACGGTGTTATCGTTCACATCCAACCAAATTGGTCAATATCCGATCATTTGTGCGGAACTTTGCGGGGCCTATCACGGCGGCATGAAATCTAGCTTTGTAGTTCACTCCCAAGCCGATTACGACCAATGGGTGCAGGATAACACGATCGCCGAAGTTGACAGCGATCGAACTGTAGCCATGACCACTAAAGATCGCTCTGATAGTCAATATTTGACCCCCTACACCGAAGAAATGGGCATCGACGCTGAAATCCTCGCCCAAGTTGCCCATCAGTAGCAAATGTAATTTTTCTTGTCATCTAAAATCTTGGTATTATGACAGCATCAACGGAAATAACCACCCCAGCAACCGTTCCCGAGGTGATCCATCACCGCAAGTGGACCGATTACTTTACTTTCTGCACCGATCATAAAGTCATCGGGATTCAATATCTGGTGACTGCCTTTCTTTTCTTCTTTATTGGCGGTGCTTTCGCGGAAGTGCTGCGGACAGAATTAGCCACTCCCGACCCCGATTTTGTCTCCCCGGAACTATATAACCAATTCATGACCATGCACGGAACGATCATGATCTTTCTTTGGATCGTTCCGGTTGGGGCAGGTTTTGCCAATTATCTCATTCCCCTGATGATTGGGGCGGAAGATATGGCTTTTCCTCGTCTTAACGCTGTGGCTTTCTGGCTTAATCCCCCCGGCGGGCTGCTATTATTATCCAGTTTCTTTGTCGGCGCACCCCAGTCCGGTTGGACTTCCTACCCACCTTTAAGCTTAATTAGCGGCAAATGGGGCGAAGAATTGTGGATTTTGAGCCTTTTATTGATCGGGACTTCTTCGATTTTAGGCTCGATTAATTTCATCACCACGATCCTGAAAATGCGGATTCCTGAGATGGATTTGTACAGTATGCCGCTATTTTGTTGGGCAATGCTGGCCACCTCGACTCTGGTACTGCTTTCCACCCCCGTTCTCGCTTCTGCTCTCGTTCTCTTATCCTTTGATTTAATCGCTGGCACGAGCTTTTTTAACCCCGCCGGCGGCGGCGATCCGGTGGTTTATCAGCATATGTTCTGGTTTTACTCCCATCCTGCTGTTTATATCATGATTTTGCCCTTTTTCGGCACGATATCGGAGATATTACCAGTTCATGCGCGTAAACCGATTTTTGGTTATCGAGCGATCGCCTATTCCAGTCTCACCATCTGTTTCTTGGGTTTAATCGTTTGGGCCCACCATATGTTCACCAGCGGCACCCCCGGCTGGTTACGGATGTTTTTCATGGCGGCAACTATGTTAATCGCCGTTCCCACGGGCATTAAAATCTTTAGTTGGTGTGCCACTCTTTGGGGGGGTAAACTTAGTCTCAATACGTCTTTATTATTTGGGATCGGTTTCCTGTCTTCTTTCCTCATCGGTGGTTTGACCGGGATTATGTTGGCTTCTGTTCCCTTCGATATCCACGTCCACGATACCTATTTTGTCGTCGGTCACTTCCATTATGTACTATTTGGTGGTACGGCAATGGCCCTATTTTCTGCCGTTTACCATTGGTTCCCGAAAATGACCGGACGGATGTATAACGAGACTCTCGGTCGTATCCACTTTGTTCTCAGTTTTATCGGTTTGAATTTAACTTTCATGCCGATGCACGAATTGGGATTATTGGGTATGAACCGTCGTATTGCTCTGTATGATGTGCAGTTTCAGGATTTAAATGTTCTTAGTACCGCAGGAGCTTATATTCTCGGTATATCGAGTATTCCCTTCGCTATTAATATGGTCTGGAGTGCCTTTAAAGGTCAACCCGCCGGTCGTAATCCTTGGCGCGCTTTAACCCTAGAATGGCAAACCTCCTCTCCCCCAATTATCGAGAATTTCGAGGAAATGCCGATTCTTTGGTCTGGCCCCTACGATTACGGTATTGATATGGAAGAATCGGAAGCAGCGGAATCAGTACAAGATCTCCTCGCTGAAGTGGGCGCCGAATCGCAATAATCAGTTATCAGTTATCAGTTATCAGATGTGAGTTTTCAGTTCACTAATTACTGTTTACTGGACGGCTACGCCGTGCCTTTGGCAACACTGAAAAAAAGCTTCCCGTCTCCCGTGTAAACTAAGGATATTCAATTATGCAAGGTTCAACGCTCGAAGATTCTCAACTCTCTGTCAATTATCATCAGGAAACGGTGGAACACGGACATCATGGCCACCCAGATCATCGCTTATTCGGTGTGGTTTTGTTTCTAGTGGCGGAAAGTTCCATCTTTTTAGGCTTATTTGCCGCTTTCTTGTTCTACCGTACCATGTTACCCGTTTGGCCCCCCGCCGGCACGCCCGAATTAGAATTAACCCTACCGACAATTAACACGATTATTCTGGTGTCCAGTAGTTTTGTTATGCACATAGGACAAAAGGCAATTAAACAAAACAATAATGCCGGTTTACAATTGTGGTTCGGCATTACTGCCCTGATGGGAATTATCTTCCTTTGTGGTCAAGGATACGAATATTATCACGCTGAATTCGGTCTGACAACTAATGTTTTCACCAGCGCTTTTTATGCCTTAACCGGATTCCACGGTCTCCACGTTACCTTCGGTTTAGTGCTGATTCTATCTGTCCTCTGGCGTTCTCGTCAAAAAGACCACTATTCTAGTCAATCTCACTTTGGTGTGGAAGCGGCAGAATTATACTGGCATTTCGTCGATGTGGTCTGGATTATCCTATTTTTACTGGTGTATATCTTACGCTAATTTTTGTTATTTAGTAGGAGAAAAGGGCGATCAAGTGATCGCCCTTTTTTATATATTTCAATTTATAAGTAGTTGTACAAAATAAATTTCCTAGTGGTGAGAGGGAACTCCAGAACTGCGGAACGGGCAACAGAAAAGAAATACAGCGATTGTTGCTTTACGGAGAAATGGGTAATTAATTTTGTTTAGGTACTTAGCAATTCCTATACTGGTGAGTAGAGAACAGAGCCAATTGATAACTAATATAGGTGGGTTACGGCGAATACTAGATAATTTTCCCTAGCATAAATTGTCGTCGCCTAACCCACCCTACACCTAAAATTAACGACGACCGAATAAACTCCAACCTTTGCCACCACTAACGGCCGGTTCAGCTTTTTCAGCGACGGGAGCAACTTCTGCGGGGGTTTCCTCACCGGAAAGATTAGAAAGATCGTAGTTTTCTACTAGGAAAAGAGACGCTTTTTCAATAGTAGAATGATCCCAGAAAAGGGTAGAAGGTAACTCTTGACCGACCCAATCTTCTAGATCACCCACCATCGTTACCGCATCGATCGAATCTAAACCATAACGGGTTAAAGGTTCAGTCACATTAATCGTTTTTGCATCCAAAGATAACTGATCGGCTAACTGTTTAACTAACCAATTTTGTACCAGATTATTAAGATTGGAGTTGGAGTTCATGGGTTTTTTCCTCGGTAGTTTGTGAAGGGGCTAATTGAAAAGGCACGATCGAAAAATGTTGATTTTCTCGATATAATTTCAGCAATTCTTGGGCAACATTTTCTACATACACCTCGGATAGAGTGTAAGGCAGCGGCCGCAGAGTTCGCAGTAATCGGTGTAAACTCAACACCAACCATTCCCCCCGGGCAAAAAATTCACCCAAGATGGAACGATTATAAAGCCAAGTGTGTAAACAAGCAGAAGCAGCGTGTAAAGTACAGTATTTCTTGGCAATCTCGAACAATTCGGGTGATTGGTCGTGACCATACTCGAATTTCGATTGACTAATCTGTTCATCGTGAGCATTTAGTTCCTCTAAAACTAAATTACCCAACATCAATAGATTTTCTAATACTTCCGGGTCCACCTCCTGAGAATCTTTCAATCCTTCCAGCATATCAAGGGCAATCTCTAAACCCTGTAGGGAATCATCGATTCCCCGGCCAAATAATTCTAAATTATTGGGTTCAAAGGGAGGAACTGACTTTTCTAGGCTAAAAATCGTCTCTAAACGGGTTTTTAACGCCGACATGGTGCGCGAGTTGCGTTTAGCCCGATATTTGGTTAAAGGACGCAATTGTAGGATTAAAGCATGAAGATTGACGATCGAACTGCCGTCAAACATACTGATAATCGAATTATCCCGCAGTAGCTTCTGGAAGATGCCGAATTCGTGTTCTTCTCGCATATAAAAACGCGACCCCAAGACCACATAAACACTATTAACCATCTCCTCCAGACGGACGGTGACAAAATATTTTACCACCGAAGCCCAGACGCTAAACTGTTCGGGGATAATATGAAAACCTCTCGCGGCCGGAATCGTCTCGCAATCACAAATAAGGATGTCAAGGAAAGCATCCACGAGAGTGCGCCGGGGTTGGGGCAAATCCATCACAGTTTTGTTATAAATTACCCGATTAACGGCAAAACCGAGGGTAGTTCTTAAAGCGGTATCGGCTGCCCCGTGGGAAAAAGCGGCGCACAACATTCGGGTAATCTGGAAACCTTTCAGGGCTAATTCTAAACCGTCTCCCTCCTCGCGTAAACGCATGGAATCGGGGACGAAACAATCCTTAAAACCAATGCCACTCATATCCGAGGCCCGCACACCATGGGTGTATATTTTCGGTAAATTATAGTATTTTTCGGGGTCTAATTGCCGTTTATCGACCATAAATAGGGTTAAACACTTTGGTCCGCCGTTAGCATCGGTTTTCGCCAAAATAAAGGAAATTCCAGAGATAGTCGCCCGGTTAATCGGCCATTTCTCCCCATTGAGAATATAACCTCCTTCCACCTTCGTCGCGGTCAGATCACCATTGATCAGATCGCTACCGTGTTCCTTTTCCGAGTAACCCAGACACATCGCCCCATAGTCATCCATGATAAAACGGGCGAGCTTCTGTTTCTGTTCTGGGGTTCCCGCCATCCAGTTTAAAAACGACCAGAATAGGGTAGTAAAAGCGATGCCGATAGTTTGATCCCGTCGAGAAAGTACCCGCACAAAAGCGACAAATTCCTCAAAAGAGGTGAATTCACCGCCGCAATCCGTGGGAATGTAGTAGTGTTGGAGTTTCCAGTCGTATAACCAGCGAATTTCCTCGTGGGGAAATTCTTCGCTCTCGTCAATCCCGATCACCCGCTTGTAGGATAGAGGGTTATCGGGATTGAGAGGATCGCCTAAGTCTTTTTCCAGTGCTTCAGCAGTCCAGTATTGCTTAAGCTTTTCCATAGTGCCTCTAGGACAGATACAATGTGTTTTTCGTCAATGCCTTCGGTTAGAAGACCCGACCATTCACAAAAATTAATGACCATTCTAGACGTTTGGCTGTAGAATAGCAACAATTCTTAATTTCCCCTTTACCTTAAATGTGCTAGAAAGCACTTGGGTGGGAGCTAGACCGTCTTCTGCGGTATCTGGTGTGCCGTTACTGGGTACAAATTAAGGAAACCACGAATAAATCTAACGCATGATTGTTGCCGAGGAGAATTACGATTAGGGAATTTTCGCCTAAACTTCCCCCACTCACCTATAAGTAAATATTATGATAAACATGGGTACATCCAGAAAAATCAACGGCTGTATCCCTAGGTCGGGGTTGGGGAAGTGGCGAGAAAAAAGCTGGTAAAATAACTCTAGGCAACCTTAAAAAGAATTCATGAAAGCGCAAACAACAAGTAAAGATAGCCTGATCCTACGGCAGGAAGTAGTGGGAGCGCGTCGCCCTAGTAACTATTTTTGGGCTGTAATCGTCTCTATTGGCGGTCTAGGGTTTCTCCTAGCCGGTCTTTCCAGTTATTTGAAGGTCAATCTACTTCTCGTTAGCGATACCAGTTCCTTACAATTTATTCCCCAAGGAGTCGCCCTCCTCTTTTATGGCACTGCGGGGACCCTTTTAGCCATCTATCTCTGGTTATCTCTCCTCTGGAATGTCGGAGGTGGTTACAACGAGTTTAACAAGGAAACCGGCAAAGTTAAAATCTTTCGTTGGGGCTACCCCGGCAAAAATCGTCGCATTGATCTCGATTGGCCCCTGGAAGATGTACAAGCTGTGCGGGCCGAGGTGCGAGAAGGACTCAACCCGAAACGGGAACTATTCCTGCGGATTAAACAGCGTCGCGATATCCCTTTAACTCGCGTCGGTGATCCTCTGTCCCTCTCGGAATTGGAAAATCAAGGAGCGGAACTCGCTCGTTTTCTGGAAATTCCTCTAGAGGGATTGTAGTCCTTTTTTCGCTCTTTTTGGCTATAAAATGATGAAGATAAGAAAATCTGGCTGGCTGTCTGTGGTTTGTGTTTTTTTAATCACAACGACGACACTTTTCGGCTGTTCTTCCCCAGAAGCTAACTCCACCCCCGATAATTCTAGTATCACCCAAACCTCTCAACCTGCCAGTTCGGGCAGTGTCAACATGGATAATTACAAACCCCGCTTAGATGGAACTGCCGTCGTCGAGATGATAATCAAAGGTAAACCGGTAACGATCGAAATTGATGGCAAGGCGGCCCCAATTACTGCCGGTAATTTTGTGGATCTGGTGGAGAGAGGTTTTTATAATGGTTTAACTTTCCATCGCGTGGTTACAGAACCGCAGCCTTTTGTCGCCCAAGGTGGTGATCCCCAAGGTCGCGGAACCGGTGGTTTTGTTGATCCAGAAACCAAGCAATCCCGTTATGTTCCCCTGGAAATTCTCCTCAAAGACGAAAAAGAGCCGATTTATGGGCAAGCAATCGGTCAACAGGCCACGGCCCGCACTCCTATCGTCGCTTTACCCCATAAACGCGGTGCGATCGCGATGGCCCGTTCTCAACAACCTAATTCCGCTTCTTCTCAGTTTTATTTTGCTCTGTCGGATATCAATTTCCTCGATGGTGATTATGCCGTTTTTGGTTATGTAACTGAGGGAATGGAAGTGATCGATACGATCAAACAAGGGGATAAAATTGACTCGGCCAAAGTTATTTCTGGTGCAGAAAATCTGAAAAAATAGCGATCGGTTAGGGTGGGACCAGGCGACAATAATTTAATATTCGCCGTCCCCCCCCAATCATTTAATATTCCGATAACTGATAACTGATACCTGATAACTGATAACTGATAAATGATAAATGAATGTTGTGGTGACGGGAATTGGGTTGATCAGTTCTCTGGGAAATTTAAGTCAGAGTTGGCAAAGATTACTAGAGGGCAAAACTGGTATAACTAGACAACAACCCTTTTCTGATTTACCCGCTTTACCCTTGGGTTTAATCGGTCACAAACCGGCATTTTTAGAGGATTTAACCAAAATTGCCCTGATTGCTGCCCTCGAAGACGCGAAGTTAACCCCTCCCTTAAAGGATTGTGGTGTCACTATCGGTTCTAGTCGCGGTTGTCAGGGTTTATGGGAACGGATGGCAGCGACGGGAATAGTAGAAAACTGGTTAGACAGTTTACCCGATCGCGCCTCGGTATTGACCGCTAGATTGATAGAAACCGGCGCCCCAGTGTTAGCACCGATGGCGGCCTGTGCCACGGGCATCTGGTCGCTCGCCCAGGGTGTAGAATTAATTACTATGGGAGAATGCGATCGAGTTTTAGCCGGGGCGATCGAAACCCCGATCACTCCCTTAACTCTAGTGGGATTTGAACAGATGGGAGCTTTGGCGAAAACGGGCTGTTATCCTTTTGATAGAGCTAGGGAAGGCTTAGTTTTGGGGGAAGGTGGCGCGATTTTAGTCCTTGAATCGGAAGAACTGGCTTTAAACAGAAATGCCCCCATCTACGGGCAAATTTTGGGCTATGGTTTTACCTGCGATGCCGATCATGTTAGCGCCCCGGCGGTGGATAATCGTAGTGCTACCAAAGCCATAGAACTATGTTTGCACAGAAGTCAATTAAGAAAAAATGAAATTAATTACATTCACGCCCACGGCACTAGCACGCGTTTAAACGATGAACGGGAGGCAAACCTGATCGCCAGCATTTTTGGCTCGCAAGTGGCTGTAAGCTCGACAAAAGGCGCAACAGGACACACTTTAGGGGCTTCGGGGGCATTAGGCGTGGCTTTTTGTTTAATGGCCCTGAAAAATCAGCTAATTCCCCCCTGTGTCGGTGTGCGCGAGTCGCCTTTTCAATTAAATTTAATTAGATCGGCTGTTAATTTTTCCCTGCACAATTGTCTCTGTCTTAGTTTCGGTTTCGGAGGACAAAATGCCGCCATCGCAGTGCGGAGATGGGGGAGAAGGAGTGGGAATTATGAATTATGAATTATGAATTATGAATTGGGGAGACGGGGAGACGGGGAGAATAAATATAGTCATTTCAGATAAGTCTGATACAGTAGACATCTTCAAAAATTATAACCCAGTCACAGCTTGCTTTTAGCCTATATACTAATTAAGTAGTTCGATGGCTGAAATGTATATCTATCGTTGTTAATTCAATTTCACTGAAAAAATATGAGGCAATTAAAATAATTTTTATTCGGGTAGATTCCTTAACTAGAAAGACTTTTGGTCTTGAGATAATATTAGGTCGAGGTCTAGTCTAGACCGACAAAATTCTTATGAACTCTGGGATTGATATTCTCAATCTTAATTGAAATGACTATAAAAGCAAATCTCCTGATAACTGATAACTGATAACTGATAACTGATAACTGATTATGGATACACCGAGACTACATCCAGATACGATCGAAGAAGTTAAACAAAGAATTGATATTGTGGATTTAATTTCCGAGAGAGTCGTTCTCAAAAAAAGGGGAAGGGAATACGTCGGTTTATGTCCTTTTCACGAGGAAAAATCCCCTAGTTTTACGGTTAGTCCTGCCAAACAAATGTATTACTGTTTTGGCTGTGGTGCGGGGGGAAACGGGATTAAATTTTTCATGGAAGTGGGAAAACAATCTTTTAGTGAGGTGGTTTTCGATCTTGCTAGAAGGTATCAAATCCCGATTAAAACTCTGGCAGTAGAACAGCGTCAGGAATTAGAACAGAAATTATCCCTCAAGGAACAATTATACGAAATAATGGCCGTGGCGGTGAGTTTTTATCAACACGCCCTTAGTCAACCTCAAGGGGAAAAAGCGTTAGATTATCTCAAGGTACAACGACAACTAACCCCAGAAACTATCGCTAATTTTCAACTGGGATATTCTCCCCAAGGTTGGGAAACTCTCTATCGTTATTTGGTGGAACAAAAGCGCTATCCTGTGGCTTTAGTGGAACAAGCAGGATTAATTAAAGCGCGTCAAAATGGTAGTGGTTATTACGATCAATTTCGCGATCGTTTAATGATTCCTATTTTTGATAGTCAAGGACGAGCGATCGCTTTTGGTAGTCGCACTTTAGGTAATGAACAACCAAAGTATCTAAATTCTCCCGATACTCCTCTATTTGAAAAGGGAAAAACTCTCTTTGCTCTCGATCGAGCTAAACAGGCAATTATTCAGCAAGATTTAGCGATAGTTGTCGAGGGTTATTTTGATGCGATCGCTCTCCATGCAGCCAGTATTAATAATGTGGTTGCCTGTTTAGGAACAGCTTTAAGTCAAGAGCAAATTAAGCTACTTTTGCGCTACAGTGAAAGTAAACAAATAATCTTTAATTTTGATGCCGATCAAGCGGGAATTAAAGCCACACAAAGGGCGATCGAGGAAATTAACTCCCTAGTTTATTCAGGACAAGTTAACCTAAAAATCCTCAATCTTCCCGAGGGTAAAGATGCCGATGAATTTCTTAAATCCCATACTGACGGGGTAAATAGTTATCGAGAATTAATCGAAAATTCTCCTTTTTGGATTGATTGGCAAATCTCGCAAATGTTGGTTAATAAAGATTTAAAACAGGGACTACATTTTCAACAAGTGTCTAGTAGTATGGTCAGTTTACTGCAAAAGTTAATCGACGGCAATCAACGCACTTTTTACCTAGATTATTGTGCTGAAATTTTGGCTCAAAAAGATGCCACTCGGTTGCCATATATTTTTAAAAATCTCTCGAAGCAAGTTAATAAACCTCTGGGAAAATCCCCAGCAATTAAAAGGAAAAATATCCTAGATAAATCCGAAAAAAACGGCTCAGAAAAAGCCGAATGGTTACTATTACTAATCTATCTCCATTCTCCCGAATATCGGAGGCTCATTTGTGAACTTTTGGATGAAAAAGATTTAATTTTTAATCTCCCTGATTATCGTTGGTTATGGCAAGTAATTCTAGAGTTAGAAACCCAAATTACTAACCAAAGAGATTTGATGTCAGCTTTACAGAATCATTTATTGATAATCACCGCAGACAAAAATCGTGATTTTAATTCTTTATTTCACTTAAATGAACATACCAGTCAGCAAATTTTGCAGCCAGAAGAACAGATAAAAAATGCTATTATAGCTCTGGAAAAAATTAGTTTAATGGAATATCGTCGTTACTGTCAAGAACAATTAATTAATGCTCTCGACAGCAATCAACGGGAATTTTATCAGCAGGAATTCTATCAAACTGTTAATAAATTAATCGCAATTGATCCTCACTACCAACAAGCTTAATTCTCTGATTGATTAGAAACTAGACAGTTGTTCGGCAATAATAGATACTAACTTATCCACTGCTCCTGCTTGCCCACGCACTGCCCGCAATTTTTGCCGGATAGCCTCTAATTGTTCGGGATTTTCTAACCAAGATATAGCCAGATTTGCCACTTCTTCTGGTTGTAATTCCCCCAATAATTCCGGAACAATTTCTGCACCGGCCCAAATATTTGGCCAGGCATATAAACGCTTTTTCCGCAACATATAGAGATTAATTATCTTAGCAAATAAAGACCCCACCCCCGGCAGTTGGGCTAATAAACCGGGTAAACCGTCCCAAGTCCGCATCGCGTCTAGTTGCTGAGTCGGTAGTAAAATAATCATCGGGATTGCCAGCGCTCCTAATTCGGCAGTATTAGCACCCACCGTCGTTAAAGCTAAATGACAGCGAGAAAGCTGGTTATGGGCGGGAAAATCGGTAATTAGGTCAACTTTTACCCCCTTAGCTGTTTCTAGATAGGGTTTTTCACCGTTTTTTAATTTGGCAGCACTCCAACCGGTTTTAGTGATCATCGGATTATAGCTAGGATCGGCAAATTTCGCCAAATAAGCTAAATTTAGGGTAGGAGCGACGGGAATTAAGAATTTAGTCCGGGGATCCTGCGCGTGTATCTTTTCGGCAATAGCTAGGGTTAGGGGTACACCCTGGGCTAATTTCGAGGGTTTGGAACCCGGGAGGAGTGCAATTAAGGTAGCATCATCCGGGGTGATAGCAGTGGGCAAATCTACCATTAAATCGCCGATAACAGTAAATTTATGCTGATATTGTTGGGGAACATTATTTAATACACTTGTATTCATCACGGCGAAGCGATCGATCCCCCGATACCAACGCGCTTCCCATTCCCCATAGATAATCGTGCGATAACCCAAACGTTTACCGATGGTGAGGGCAAAAAATTGATCGCCCCCTAAAAATAAAACGATGCCCTTGGAGTGCCAATCCCAATTATCGGCGGTTTTTCCCCAGAAAAGAAAATTAAAGAAGTTTTCTGGCGACTGGACTCGATCTACCTCTGGATATTTCCTAACTACTTCCGTTTCCGCCCCCATAGAATGAGTACAAGGGGAAAGAATCACCGAAATCCGCAACAGCGATCGATCTTCTGTTAAGTTTTGTCGCAATCTCTTGACAACTGGACGCACCCATGTAGATATTTCTCCAGGACCATTGGAGAGAATGAGAAGATCAACAGGAGAATCAAACATGATATGTGGTGAGGTAGGAAGTTTTCGTTTTGGGGAGACAGTATTCAGGAGTCAGGAGATAGGAGATGTGCTTTTATTTATTCTCCCCGTCTCCCCAATTCATAATTCATAATTCATCATTCATCATTCCCCACAACGCACAGGAAGTGGTTTCCCTGTTGCGGTGTTGCCTAGTTGCCATGGAATAAAGAACGAATCGCCTGATGTTTAGGGTGATCAAATTCTGGGGGAACCTTGCGGGTATCAGTAATCAACCAATCCAAGGCTGCCGCTTCCACATCGATCGCCGCGCCGGTTTTATCAACACAATAGCGCCCAAAGACCAACTTATCGACCAAACGCGCCCCTGGACCGAGGCGAGAATATTCAAAAATAACGCTATTATCCACCGTCGCGCCGCCACAAATCCAACAATTGGGGCCAATCATACTCGGACCGACAATTTTCGCCCCGTCTTCAATGCGCGTCATTGCCCCGATATACACAGGTCCGGTGATATCGACTTTATCCCAGTTTACCCCCACATTTAAGCCCGTGTAGATGCCCGGTTTGACTTCGATGCCGGGGATAGCAACATTTTTAATTTCCCTGGATAACACCCCGCGAATTGCCTGCCAGTAGTCGGGAACTTTACCGATATCCACCCATTCAAAATCCATGTTTAAAGCGTAGAAAGGCGCACCTTTAGCGACTAATTCGGGGAATAATTCGCCCCCGATGTCGTATTTACTATTAGGGGGAATAAAATCAATGATTTCTGGCTCAAAAATATAGATACCCGTGTTAATGCAGGTACTTAAAGCTTCATCGATGGCCGGTTTTTCTTGGAAACTGAGAATCCTTCCTTCCTCGTCGCTAACTACTACCCCATAACTGGATACTTCCTCTCTGGGGACGGTTTTGGTGACGATAGTGGCGAGCGCTCCCTTTTCTCGATGCCATTTAACGGCTGCGGTTAAATCGAGATCGATCAGCGCATCACCACAGAGAACCACAAAAGTATCGTCAAAAAAGGGATTAAAATCTTGAATTCGTCGTAAACCGCCCGCCGATCCCAGGGCATCACCGATTAACTCCCCCTCTTCGATTCTACCCTCGAAAGAATAGCCGATATGCACCCCAAAACGCTGACCATCGCGGAAATAACTCTCAATTTCTTCGGCTAAATGACTGACATTGACCATGATCTGATCAAAGCCATGCTGTCGCAACAGTTCCAACAAAAACTCCATCACCGGCTTTTGTAAAATCGGGATCAGGGGTTTGGGAATCGTATGGGTAATCGGACGGACACGAGTTCCTTTGCCTGCCGCCAAAATCATGGCTTTCATCGATGTTTATTTCCTTTTGCGATCGAGGTCTGAAGTTAAATCATGCCTAGTGTATCATTACTGGCTCGGAATCAGTGGTTATCGATCCTCTTGACCATTAGATAAACCTAGACTCCCTGCCTAATTTTTCCAACAATCCGGTCAACCCCAAGCAGTCTAGGCGAAAAATGGCGAGCAAAAATTTGACTACTTGAGATATAGCGTTTTTCAGTCTGCTGAGGTACAAAAGTTATGGGTTTTAGGCAAAAGGCAAGAGGCAAAAGTCAAAAGGGAAGAAAAATATGTGTACCTCACTAGCTTAGGAAACGCTATAGTAAAAAGCGATTTCTTTCTCCTTGAGAGGGGCAAAATCGGCGGCTAACAACAGCTGATTTAATTCCTCTTGGGGGATATGTTTGGCCCCGATGCGGACAATTCGCGATCTCATCGTGTTAGAAACCCCGCTTCTTTGTCGTCCTGCTTCCAAACCCATTACCCGGTGATAAAGTTCCAATTTTGCCTGGGGAATTGGGGAACCATCAAAATCAATGCCATTAGCGATCGCCACATCAATGGCATCAGCGCCCGTAGTTGTGGTTAAATTAGTTTCGGTGGACATAAAGACAATATAAAGGATCGTTGCTATTTTATCAGGCGATCGATATCCGCCGCTATGATCAGGAAAGTAATCTTCATTTCTGTGTGACTATGGCTCAATTGCCGACCTATCAACCAAAACAGTTATCCCTTGGCCCCCTAGAAGCGGAAATTCTCAATATTGTCTGGGAATTGGAACCCGTTAGCGTTAAGGATGTCCACGATCGCATTTTAGCGGATCCAGAACGGGATCTGGCCTATACTTCTGTGACTACGGTACTGCGTCGTTTGACTAATAAAGGCTGGTTAAGTTGTTATAAACAGGGTCGGATTTTCTACTGGAAACCGATGGTTTCTAAGGAACAAGCACAGGCAATTAAAGCCTACGAACAATTACATCGTTTTTTGGCTATTGGTAATGCGGATGTGGTGGCTTCTTTTGCCGATAGTCTCGATACTGCTAGTGTCGAACAATTAAAAGCGATCGCCTCTCGTTTAGATACCCTGCGTCAACAACGGAGAGAACGCTAATGCACGGTTCAATGTTATTACTAGCATTAACTATCGCCATTGGTTTACGTTGGTTTCTGCCCAGCTATCAGCGTCGTTGGCAGATAACTCTATTTTTCTTTCTCTTTCCGCCTTTGCTGCTGTTAATGACAGTTATATCGGTGGTTTGTATGGGCTATCGCGGGCAAATGCTAGGCTATAACTCCAGTTTAATTAGTTACTTTAGTGCCATAATTTGGCTAGTTTTTGCTCTATTTTGTTTGATAAAACTCTCCTATCAAACTTGGCGAACCCATCGGGATTTTAGCAGTTATCCCCTCAAAAAAATCACCGCTCAGAAAGCGAGAGTTTTAGCAGTGGATTTTCCCTACAGTGCCAGAGTTGGCTTTTGGAAGTCGGAATTAATTGTGACGCAAGGATTATTAAATCTCTTAGATCAAGAACATTTACAAGCAGTTTTAGCCCACGAACAAGCTCACCAAGAATATCATGACACTTTCTGGTTTTTCTGGTTAGGTTGGTTGCGATCGATGTCTTCTTGGCTGCCCAATAGCGAGAATTTATGGTCAGAATTGGTCTTCTTACGGGAATTACGCGCCGATAAGTACGCTTCTGGACAAGTGGATTATTTACTATTAGCTGAATCGCTGCTTTTAGTGGCAGAAAAAGTTAATCAAGTAGCGGAAATAAACTTCTCCGATAGTTGCTGTGTCGCTCTCAATGATCATTCTTTAAATAATCGTTTATTAGAGAGAATCGATGCTTTAGTCGAGTCAGAAAACCCCGAACTTCCCAGATTTAACTATCAAGTCTGGCTATTGCTTTCCCTCTCCCTCGCTCCTTTCTTACTCTTGCCTTTACACTCCTAAAAATGACCCTAGAAGTTGGACAAAAAGCCCCCGAATTTGCCACCCCAAACCAAAGAGGCGAAATTAGTAAATTAGCAGATTTTGCCGGTCAATGGTTGGTCTTATATTTTTATCCCAAAGATAACACTCCGGGCTGCAGCACAGAAGCGATCGATTTTACCGCTTTGTCACCGCAATTTCAGCAATTAAATGCGGTAATTCTGGGAGTTAGTCCCGATTCAGAGAAGTCCCACTGTCGTTTTATTGAAAAACACAATTTAACTATTCAATTATTGAGCGATCCCGATCATCAACTGGCGGAAATTTATCAAGTCTGGGGATTAAAAAAATTTATGGGCAAGGAATATATGGGGATTAAACGATCCACTTTCCTGATCGACCCCCGGGGAAATATTGCCTATATTTGGTCAAATGTCAAGGTAAAAGCCCATGCAGAAGCGGTTTTGAAAAAACTTGAGGAATTGCAGTAGCAAGCCCTCAGTACCCAATATTTACGGGTAGGCAATTGCGCCCTTTCGTGTTAGACTAGAAAAGTTGTCAAAAATCGCACATCTAGGCGATCGGGTGTTTCTAGGAATCTAGAAATCCAGCCCTAGATGGAGGATAAACCCGAATAAGGAGAAAAATATGCCCGTTGTCTCTCTCGCAGAATTGCTAGAGTCTGGGGTTCACTTCGGCCATCAAACGCGCCGTTGGAACCCGAAAATGTCTCAGTACATCTACACTGCCCGAAATGGGGTTCATATCATTGATTTGGTGCAAACTGCCCAATTAATCGAAGAAGCTTACGAATTTGTCCGAGGAGAAGCCGATAGCGGTAAACGCTTTTTATTCATCGGTACGAAACGGCAAGCGGCAGCAATCATTAAACAGGAAGCTTTACGCAGCGGTAGCCACTTCGTTAACCAACGCTGGTTAGGGGGAATGTTAACCAACTGGGAAACCATTCGCGGCCGGGTAGAAAGACTCAAAGAATTAGAAGAATTAGAAAATAGCGGCGCCCTCGATAAACGACCGAAAAAAGAAGCATCGGTACTGCGTCGGGAATTAGGCAAACTAGAAAAATACCTCGGTGGCATTAAAACCATGCGCCGGCTGCCGGATTTAGTCGTCGTAGTCGATCAGCGTCGGGAATACAACGCTATCCAAGAATGCCAAAAATTGGGCATTCCCATCATCTCCCTCTTGGATACTAACTGCGATCCTGACTTGGTAGATGTGCCGATTCCCGCCAACGATGACGCAATTCGCTCAGTCAAACTGATTTTAGGCAAAATTAGCGATGCGATCATCGAAGGTCGTCGCGGTGGTCAAGCAGCGGTGGAAGAATACGAGGAAGACTACGATAATGAAACCGAGTACGAGGAAGAAGGTGATTATTCCCAATACGCCGCCGAATTTGCCAGTGGAGACGACGATAACTAGGGAAAATTAGCTATTGATCGCAGCTAGGTTCGGGGGGAAACTTTCCGAGCCTATCGATCGGCAAAACCTGCCCCTCTCGTGGCATGATCAATTATAAGCAGTAGGTTAAGAATATTATGGCGGAAATTACAGCACAACAGGTTAAAGAACTTAGGGAAAAGACCGGCGCCGGCATGATGGATTGTAAGAGGGCGCTGACGGAAAACGCGGGGGATATAACTAAAGCGATCGAATGGTTGCGTCAAAAAGGGATTACTTCCGCCGAGAAAAAAGCTAGTCGGGTAGCGGCAGAAGGGATGATCGGCAGTTACATCCACACCGGCAGCCGCATCGGTGTTTTAGTGGAAGTGAACTGTGAAACCGATTTTGTTGCCCGTCGCGAGGAGTTCAAAAAATTGGTTAATGACGTGGCCATGCAGATTGCTGCTTGTCCTAACGTCGAATATGTAAAAGTGGCCGATATTCCCGCCGAAATCGCCGCCAAAGAAAAAGAAATTGAGATGGGACGGGACGATTTAGCCAATAAACCCGATAATATCAAAGAAAAAATCGTGGCCGGCCGCATTGAAAAACGTTTGAAAGAACTTTCTCTGCTCGATCAACCCTTTATCCGCGACCAGAACATCAGTATTGACGAATTGCTCAAACAAGCGATCGCCGCTTTGGGAGAAAATATTCAGGTGCGTCGTTTCCAACGCTTTGTACTAGGTGAAGGGATCGAGAAAGAAGAAACGGATTTCGCCGCCGAAGTAGCCGCCCAAATGGGACAAAAAGCCCCGGAACCCGTGGCAGCAGCCCCGCAAGTGGAGGAAAAAGCCCCGGAACCGGCAGCGAAGGATAATCCGCCCGCTAAAGGCAAAAAGAAAAAGTAAGTTAAATGAAGATCAATCTGGTGGGGTGCGAGTTTCGTACCCTTTTTGTCTTCAGGGGGGTGGGGGTACTTGATCAGTTATCGGTAATCAGTAAACAGTAATCAGTGAAAAGAAAAAAGAAAGTGGCAACTAAAGCAGATTCCTTTACTGGATTCTTTGGGAACAAAAGCCTATCTTTTACCTACTTATTAAAAACTTTGTAAATAAGATTATCTTATTTGCACTGGTGGTCCCTAGAGGTTGTCGAACGGAAAAAATGCAGATTCAGGACAAAATCACCGAAATAGCCGCTAAAACAGCGAAAGCGATCGAACTTTCTCAAAATTATTTACTTTCTACCCAATACTCTGAGGGTTACTGGTGGGCAGAATTAGAATCTAATGTCACCATCACCTCAGAAGCAATTTTACTGCACAAAATCTGGAAAACTGACAAAAATCGCCCCCTAGACAAAGCAGCCACCTATCTGCGTCAGCAACAGTGTCCTAACGGCGCTTGGGAGTTATTTTATGGGGATGGTGGCGATCTTAGCACCACTGTGGAAGCCTACATGGGGCTGCGACTATTGGGAATTCCCGTTAATGATCCTGCTTTAGAAAAAGCTAGAGAATTTATCTTAGCTAAAGGTGGCATCAGTAAAACCCGCATTTTCACCAAAATGCACCTCGCTTTGATTGGTTGTTACGATTGGCAGGGGGTTCCCTCTATCCCCGCTTGGATTATGCTACTGCCGGAAAATTTCCCTTTTACTATCTATGAAATGTCCAGTTGGGCGCGGGGAAGTACGGTTCCTTTATTAATTGTTTTTGACAAAAAACCCGTGTATAAAATGGGTTTTAATCTCGATGAACTCTATACAGAAGGGGTGAATAATGTCAAGTATGAGTTACCAAAAAATAACGATTGGTCAGATGTTTTCCTCTGGTTAGATGGGCTGTTTAAATGGGCAGAAAAAACTAATTTAGTTCCCTTCCGTCAAGAAAGTCTGAAAGCGGCGGAAAAATGGGTAATTGAACGACAGGAAGACACGGGCGATTGGGGGGGAATTATCCCGGCGATGTTAAATTCCCTATTAGCTTTAAAAGCCCTAGGTTATGATGTTGACGATCCGATTGTTGCCCGCGGTTTAAAAGCGGTGGATAATTTTGCTATTCAGACGGATAATACCTATTGTGTACAGCCCTGTGTGTCGCCGGTTTGGGACACGGCTTGGGTAATTCGATCGCTAATTGAATCTGGGCTAAATCCTGCTCATCCAGCTATGATTAAAGCGGGACAATGGTTAATCGATCAACAAATTCTTGATTATGGCGATTGGGCGATTAAAAATAAAATCGGAACCCCCGGCGGTTGGGCTTTTGAATTTGACAATCGCTGGTATCCCGATTTAGACGATTCGGCAGTGGTAGTGATGGCTTTAGAGTTAATTAAAATGCCCGATGAAAATATTAAAAAAGGTGTGATGAAACGGGCAGTTAATTGGATGGCTACTATGCAGTGTAAAGCTGGTGGTTGGGGAGCTTTTGACATTGATAACGATCAAAACTGGCTTAATTCTTTGCCCTATGCCGATCTAAAAGCAATGATCGATCCTAATACGGCTGATGTTACTGCCAGAGTTCTAGAAATGTTAGGCACTTGTGATGTTAAAATGGAGGAAATTCGAGTTAAAAAAGCTTTGGATTATCTGGAAAAAGAACAGGAAGCTGATGGTAGTTGGTTTGGTCGTTGGGGTGTAAATTATATTTATGGAACCAGTGGGGCGTTATCTGCTTTGGCTTTTCTGGAACCGAATAAATATCGCCAGCAATTGCAAAAAGGAGCCAATTGGTTAAGCAGTTGTCAAAATGTTGATGGTGGTTGGGGTGAAACCTGTTTTAGTTACAATAACCCTAAATTTAAAGGACAGGGAAATAGTACCGCTTCCCAAACTGCTTGGGCATTAATCGGTTTATTAGCCGTCGGGAAAGTCACCGGTAATTATCAGCGAGAAGTAATCGAAAAGGGCGTTAACTATCTTCTTGTTACCCAAAAAGAAAATGGTACATGGGATGAAGATTACTTCACCGGTACAGGTTTTCCCTGTCATTTTTACCTGAAATATCATTTCTATCAGCAGTATTTTCCTTTACTTGCTTTGGGGCGTTATCGGGCTTTGATTTAGTCTGTTAACCTATGCGTTAAGACAGGAAATAAGCTTAACTGTCTAACGCATTTTTTGTGACTAACTAGGAAAAAATAAATCAGGAGATATATTTAAAAAATTGGCTAATTTTTGAATGTAGACAGGAGTTAAATCTTGTTGGCCATCAAGAATGTCATCCAGGGTTGACTTACTTTCAAAAATAGATAGCAAATCTTGCTTTTGTAGGTTTCTTTCCTCTAATATAAATTTCAACAATTCAAGTCCATAAATATCAGGTATTGGCTCTTGATTTTCCTCATACTCATAAATTAAAGCCCCTAAAACATTTAGATATTCCCTTTCTTCTGCCGTTAATTGGGGTTTGTCTAACAGGCGATTAATAACCTGCTGCATCATTTCTAAGTCTTCCTCATTGTCAATAGGACGAGGAGGGTATTGCTTTAATAATTCTAAGTATTTATCAGTGGCAAACATAATTTAATAATATCTATGGTTGATCGACTATTGCATTTAGATACCTCACACCTTAATAATTAAGTATAGAATAGCCAAGTCTCCAGACTACCGCTTAACCAAAACTTCTATTATCTTGATGAGAAACCTCTATTTTCTTTTGCCCGGTACTACTTCTCCTTTTGGTGGGGGTGGACTGTGGGCAGAAATGAAAACCGTCAATTTGGCTAGTCAAATTTGTACCGCCCAGATTGTGACTTATCGTCAAAAAGAGTTAAATTATCCTTTTTTAGAGGATATACTCGCGAAAATAAGCTCGGATGACAGTATTTTTGTGGTTAGCTGGGGTTTTGATGTTCCTAAATTGGTGCAAAGATTGCGATCGCATAATATCATCTATCATGCCCATAGTACAGGTTACGGCTTCCGTTTACCCTCCCAAATACCAATTATCACCGTTAGCCGTAATACTATGGGGTATTGGGGAGAAAAAGCTCCTAATGCTTTAATTTACTATCTTCCTAATCAAATTGGCTCAGAATTTCTCAATTTAGGCTTAGAAAGGGATATCGATGTCCTAGTACAGGGGCGCAAATCCTCAAAGTATCTTCTCAATCGTCTAGTTCCCGCCCTCCGTCCCCACTGTCGCGTTAAGGTTTTAGATAGCTATGTGGAGGATTTAGTGGGATTATTCAATCGCAGTCGGGTTTATCTCTACGATTCGGCTGAATATTGGGTTGTAAACGGTTTAACGGAGGGTTTTGGCTTACCGCCCCTGGAAGCTTTAGCCTGTGGTTGTACGGTATTTTCTAGCGTCAATAGCGCTCTAGCCGATTATCTCGATCCCGGTTTCAATTGTCAAAAAATTGGGGCTTATTCCACTCAATACGATCTGGAACGTATTCTTAATTATGCCCGTAATTTTCCCGTTAATTCTTTACCGGCTAATTTTCTCGATGATTATCATCCCGAAAAATTACTACCACGTTTTGAAACAATTTTAAGAGAAATTAATGATTTCTTTGATATTAAAAAACGATATCTGGCTGATATAGAAGGTTTAGAACCCCTGCGACTTAAAAAATTATGGATGCAGAGTTCTCTGGCTAAACTTAAGAAAAAACTGTTTAAGCAAAGGCATCAACTTTAAGAGTTGACAGAGAAAGACTGATCAGCTATTCAGTTATCAGTGATCAGTGATCAGTGAACAGGGATATCGGGAGAAAAAAGCTGATGGCTGACTCCCCAAAAGGAAAACTTTCTACTTCACCATTAAGATAACTGCTATATAATTATTTCTAACTCTTACCCCGAGGATATTTATGAAGCGAGGGATTTACATTACCGCTAATGATCGAGTTATCGAGCAGGCGATCGCATTAATGAATAGTATTCGTTTGTACGATCCCGATTCTACCGTCATCTTGATTCCCTACGACAATAATTATCAAAAAATTGCCGATTTATTGTCCGAAAAATATGGCGTTATTCTCTATCCTGATCTGCAATTAGTGGAAGAATTGGCACAGAAAATATATGATATTTTTGGAGAAAAATTCTTTGCTCGTCCTAATCAATTTCGCAAGCAGGTGTGTTGGTTTGGAGAACTAGATCAATTTCTTTATATCGATACCGATATCGTGGTTTTTGAAAAAATAATAGATAATCTAAATTTCCTCGATACCTACGATTTTCTCTGCTGTGATTATCAACACAAAAAAGGGATTACTGATGTCTTTAATCCGATTGTTTTAGAACAAGGAATCTTCACGGAAAACGATCTAACTGGAATGTTTAACGGTGGTTTTTGGGCTAGTAAAAAGAATCTATTCTCAGAACAGGAATTATATAGTGCTTTTCAAGAATGTGCCGCTCATCCAGAATATTTTGATTTTTCTCAAAAAACCTCCGATCAACCGATTATTAATTATACCATTCTCAAACGAGTTCCCAATCGATTTAATCTTGTCCGCGTCCCGGGTTGTCAAGCGGGAAATTGGGGGAGAAGTTCTCATTTTCAACGTCAGGGAAATATTTTAATCGATCCGAGATTAAATCAGCCCTTAAAATATTTACATTGGGCAGGAATTCGTATTGAACCGGGATGTCACTACTGGGATATCTGGAAATATTATCGTTATCTAGATGATCCTAATCCCCCCACAGATCCGCCAGCAAGCAAACCCAAAAATCGGTTTCAGAGATTATTAGATAAAATCAAATTATAGGTTTGATTTTTCCTCTCGCACCATTTAAGATAACTGCTGCAATTTAACTCCAATCCTGTTGCTCCTCGGTTTGACGCATTTGATACACTTGTCCGTGACTGTGCAGTTGTCGAGTTTTTGCCCATAAACTCGCTTCATCTAACTGCCATTTTTCTAGGATTAAATCTAAATCTCTTTGGATTTCTCTTGCCCCCGGAAAGTTTTGATAACGTATGCGTAAACGAGCGCATTCAGCTAAGTTTAAATCATTGGGTTCTGATTGCAGTAGCTGATCAACAATCGGGCGATCGATTCTTTCCTGTGGATGTTGTTGTTCTTGGTTTTTACTAGCCATAATTAATCGAACCAACCGATATCGGAATCCGTTAACTCTGTGGGGGTAGGATTGGGGGCAATATAACGGGCTAAAGTGGCCATTTCAAAGTTATAAAGACTGGGTTTCTTAGGCACAGGTTTGGTAATTGCTGACGGTTCAGGGGTGGGACTATTTTCTAGGGTTTTAATTTGATTATATAATTTTTCAATTAACTGTTTTTTATCAGTCAGTTCTGTTTCTGTCTTGCTTAATTGACTCGATAATTTTGCCACCAAAGTGGTTTTTTCCGAGAGGACAGATTCTAACTGCTCGGTCTGTTGTTGTAACTGCTGTAAACTGACAGAGAGTTCCCGATGTTCTTTAAGTTCTTCTTCCAGAGAAATAACTTTTTCTTGGAGAGTTTGCCCATTTTTCTCGGTTTTTTCTAACTCTGCCGTCAAGTCGTTAATTTTTGCCTGTAGGGTGGCGTTAGTTTCCTTAGAACGTTTGGGAGAAGGAGAGGGTTGGGATTCTACCTCTTTATTAGCTTCTTTACGGATGAGATCGTTTAAATTACCTTTGGTCATAAGCTCTGCAAATAGGATATTACGATAGAGTCGGATACTGTCAAGAAATCTGTTGGTTTAGGCAATCGATAATTATTCGCCCGATATACAAGCTTGATTACGCTGGGGAATTGTTCCATAGGTTTTATTTTATAGCTTTAGGTCGATCGATCCCTGTCCATTTGAGGAATAAGAACAAATACCTAAATCTCAGTTTCACTAATAAGATTCTAAATTTTTCTGTAGTTAATGATACAGAATAGCAAATTTGTGTCAGACTAAAGGTAGAAGTTGATCGCACCTGTGGCAAGGATAAATTTATGAATATTGAAGAAAAAGCACGTCTTAATTTAACCCAAGAACGACAAGCAGAGGGAATGCTCGAAGAAAATGTCTTAACTCGTACAGAAGAGCTTTTAGGGGAAGGGGAGGCAGGAACTGCAAAAGCGCGGGTTTTATTAACTGAAAATCGCCAAGAAGACGAAAAACGTCAAGATCAAATTTTAGAACGTTCGCTCGAAGCTATGCAATAGCCTTTCGGTGAGGACGGGGAATATCCACACAAGTATAGATAAATGTCTGTAGAGACGTGGTTTTCCCCGTCTCTATCTCAATTCCCGATAACTAATCGCTGTTACACTAATCACTGTTAAGCTCTGGACAGTGAGAAAATGCAGATCCGAAGAAAACACCCCAATCCTGCCGTCAAAGTTGAGAGTTTGAGTTATGTGGTGAAAGTGCCAGAGGCACAACCACAAAATATTTTAGAAGAAATCGTTTGGCATAAGGAGATCGAAGTCGATAAATTGCGCGAGCGGTTGCCTTTATTGGAATTACGCAAAAAAATAGCCAATACTGCGCCACCTTGCGACTTTTTAGCCGCCTTAAAACAGGGTAAAACCGAACCCGCTTTGATTGCCGAAGTGAAAAAAGCTTCCCCTAGCAAGGGAGTCATCCGCGAAGATTTTGATCCTGTAGCGATCGCCCGTACCTATGAACAGGGAGGGGCCACTTGTTTATCGGTTTTAACCGATAGTAAGTTTTTTCAAGGTAGTTACGAAAATCTTAGCCTCGTCCGGCAAGCGGTATCTTTACCCCTACTATGCAAGGAATTTATCCTTTATCCCTATCAAATCTACTACGCTCGCTCTAAAGGAGCCGATGCCGTCCTTTTAATTGCCGCTATTTTAAGCGATCAAGACCTAGCATATTTTGTCAAAATTGTCAAGGGTTTAGGGATGACAGCTTTGGTAGAGGTGCATAGTCTGGCCGAATTCGATCGAGTGTTAGCCATTGAGGGAATCGAACTAATCGGCATTAATAACCGCAATTTAGAGACATTTAAAGTCGATTTAGACAATACTCGCCAATTACTAGAAGCCAGGGGCGAAAAGGTGCGAGAAAAAGGTATTCTGATCGTCAGCGAATCGGGATTACACACAGCAACAGATCTGGCGAAAGTGAAACAAGCGGGAGCAAATGCAGTTCTAATCGGCGAATCTTTGGTAAAACTGCCCGATCCTGCCGCAGGTATCCAGAAACTCTTTGAAAATCGGGAATAGGAGTTAGGAAGTGGGGAGAGGGAATTATGAATTATAAATTATGAATTATGAAGTGGGGAATTGGGGAGATGGGGAAGCTGTCTCATCACCCTATCACCCCAATTCCCTATCACCCTATCTCCTGAATCCTGATTCCCGACTACTGATCACTGATAACTGACAAGGCTATCTGCCGGGATATAATCAGAGTTTGCCGAATCTTAAATCATCCCCTCAGAATTGATGCGATCGAGATTTGGTTTTTTATCTTTGTTAAATATGGCCCAACGAGAGAGGACGAACCATGGAAAATAAAAATATGTTGATGATTCCCGGCCCCACACCAGTGCCGGAAGCGGTATTATTGGCTATGGCTAAAGCACCCATCGGTCATCGGACGGGTGCTTTTAGCAAGGTAATCGCCGAATTAACCGAAAATCTCAAATGGTTGCATCAAACCAGTGGCGATGTCTTAATGTTAACCGCTTCGGGAACCGGTGTCATGGAAGCGGGAATTATTAATTTTCTCAGCCCCGGCGATCGAGTTTTGGTGGGGGATAATGGTAAATTTGGGGAACGTTGGGCGAAAGTGGCGAAAGCCTACGGCTTAAATGTGGATATCATTAAGGCAGAATGGGGTAAACCCCTAGATCCAGAGGCATTCACTGCTAAACTGACCGAAGACAAGGAAAAAGCCATCAAAGCGGTAATTATCACCCATTCGGAAACTTCCACCGGGGTTCTCAATGACTTGGAAAGCATTAACAAAGCGGTAAAAGACCACGGGGAAGCTTTAATCATCGTCGATGCTGTCACCAGTTTAGGAGCTTATCATATTCCCATCGATGAATGGGGTTTAGATGTGGTCGGTTCTGGTTCCCAGAAAGGTTATATGATTCCTCCCGGTTTAGGTTTTGTTTCCGTAAGTCAAAAAGCTTGGAAAGCCTACGAAACCGCCAAACTGCCCCGTTTTTATCTAGATTTGGGCAAATACAAAAAAGCCACCGATGAGGATAGTTCCCCCTTTACCCCTCCAGTTAACCTGATGTACGGTTTACAAGCTTCTCTGCAAATGATGAGAAGGGAGGGATTAGCGGCAATTTTCGCCCGTCACCAACGCTTAACGAAGATGACGCGGGCCGGTATGCAGGCCCTGAATTTGCCCCTCTACGCGGCGGATTCCTGGGCTTCCACGGCGATTACTGCGGTGGCCCCCACTCTAGTAGATGCGGAAAAAATTCGTTCGACTCTCAATAAAAAGTTCGACATCGCTGTGGCTGGTGGTCAGGATCACCTCAAGGGTAAAATCTTCCGTATCGGTCATTTAGGTTTTGCCAGTGAGAGGGATATCCTCACGGTTATCGCTGCCATTGAAGCGACTTTAATCGAGTTAGGTGTCGAAGGTGTCACCCCCGGCGCCGGTGTGGCTGCCGCTGCCTCGGTGATGGTGCAGGGTTAATCTTGGGTTGGCTTTTCCCCTTCTCCCCCTATCCATTAGTCACATCTTTCTTAACATAAAATTTGACAAAGAGAGAAAAGTGTGCAAGATGGCTCAAGGGGGTTCTATGGGGGAACTAATTTGATCAGATAGTTTCCACGTCTGGCTAATATACTGTCATCTTCCTAGTCCCAACCAAATAGTTTTAACACCAAGTTCACCTACAGATGCGATCGCAACCATTCCTCTAAATCTCCCGGTTTGGTAAAATCTAACAAAGCTTCTCCTAAAGCTTCCAGTTGATTAATTGAGAGAGCTTGAATCTGCGATCGCTGTTCAGGAGTCACTTCACCGATCCGACGCGAGAGGAGCCGCAGGATGAGCGCAGATTCTCCTTCCTGACGACCTTCCTCCTTGGCTTCACGATATACCCTTGTATCTGCCAATTGTAGTCCTAGCATTGTATCAACCTCCTGCCGACTCAAGTTAGTAAACTTATAGACCATAATTGTGGCAATCATTTCTATTATGGCGCGACTGGCTTCTGTATCTACAATTTGCTCTTGGGTTCGTGCCAGTAAATAGCGGGCTTTTTCTGGTGCTTGGGTTTCTTCTACAGTAGTGAGTACCATTAAGGCAACTCCTAGGGGTAACTGCTGAATTTCCCCTAATTCTTTCAGATAAATTCGATGCACCTGAGGACAATTGAGCAGCGCTCGGTAGGGATGGGTGTTACTTTGTTCTAGGCTGCGGGTG